>VGRW01000097.1 GCA_016875225.1 Deltaproteobacteria bacterium | reverse complement strand
GGGAAGGCCGCCGCTGGCCCTCGGCCGCCGAGCCACCACCGCCGACGCCCTCGCAGCGCACCGCGACCACCTACGGATCACCGTGGTGAGAAATGCGGGCTAGCGCGGAAGCGGGCCGGTGAGCGACGCTCGCTGCGAGATCTCGATCCAGTTCCCGTCGGGGTCGCGCACGAACGAGATCCGCGCGACCGATCCCAGCGTGCGCGGAGGGCTGCCCTCCGCGCCACCGCGTTCGAGGATGCGCGCGTGCTCCGCGTCGACGTCGAAGACCTGGATCGTGACGTAGCGGTAGCCGAGCGCCGTCATTCGCCCCGACGCGACCGCGCTCGGGTCTCGCGCGAAGCGCAGCAGCGAGTCGCCGCAGCGGTATGCGCGCGGACCCGCCGGCTCGAGCTCGAGCGCGCGGCCGTAGAAGTCGTGGAAGGCGGACTCGTCGCACACCGCGAGGTCGACGCCGATCGCCGACACGCCCTGGTGTCCCGGCGGCACGAGCACGACCGTGTTCCCGTCCGGGTCGGCGAGCCGCCGCGGCTCGGTCAGGCCCGGGCGCGCGATCCACAGCTCGCGGTAGCCGCTGGGCGGCTCCGAGCCGAGCGGCTCCCGCGCGTGGTTGATCTTCAGCACCGAGCCGTTCAGCCCGTGCCGGTGCTGCTGCAGCCCGCGGCCCATCGGCAGGAGCTCCTCGAACGGAAGCCCGACCTCGTTCTGCCAGAAGGCGAGCATCTCCTCGCGGCGGTTCGTGTGCAGGCCGACGTCGATCCGGGGCTTGGCGAGCTTCATCGTGCCCGATCCTACGCGAGTTCCTCCGCCCGCCGCCGCGCTATGTTCCCGGCCGGCTCGGATCGGGCCTGGAGGGAGGAGTGGTCAGCCAGACGCCGGACGAACAGGTCCGGCTCGAACCGAAGCTCTGGACCTGCCTCCGCGAGGGCGTGTCGCTCGCGCAGCTCTCGCAGGACGCACTGGCCGGAGTGATCGTCGGCATCGTCGCCCTGCCGCTGGCGATCGCGTTCGCGATTGCCTCGGGCGTGAAGCCCGAGCAGGGCCTGTACACGGCGATCGTCGCGGGATTCCTGATCTCGCTGCTCGGCGGCAGCCGGGTGCAGATCGGCGGCCCGACCGGCGCGTTCATCGTGATCGTCTACGGCGTAGTGCAGAAGCACGGCTACGACGGGCTGGCGGTCGCGACGCTGATGGCCGGCGCGCTGATGGTCGCGATGGGCTTCGCGCGGCTGGGCAGCGCGATCAAGTTCGTGCCCTACCCTGTGACGGTCGGCTTCACCACCGGGATCGCGCTGATCATCGCGCTCGCGCAGATGCGCGACTTCTTCGGGCTCTCGATGCAGAGCGTGCCCGCGGAGACGTTCGAGAAGCTGCGCGCGTACGCCGAGCACGCCGCGAGCTGGAGTCCGACCGCGACTGCGATCTCGCTGGGCACGGTCTTCCTGCTGCTCTACTGGCCGCGCATCGGCTCGCGCATTCCCGGGCCGCTGGTCGCGATCGTGGTGACGACCGCTCTCGTCGCTCTCTTCGACCTGCCGGTGGAGACGATCGGCGATCGCTTCGGGCATGTGCCCGCCACGCTGCCCTCGCCCCGCGTGCCGAGCTTCGATCTGGGCATGGCGCGCGAGCTGCTGCCTTCCGCCTTCGCGATCGCGATGCTGGGCGCGATCGAGTCGCTGCTCTCCGCCGTCGTGGCCGACGGCATGATCGGCGGCCGGCACCGCTCGAACATGGAGCTGGTGGCGCAGGGGATCGCGAATCTCGCCTCGCCGCTCTTCCTCGGCATTCCCGCGACGGGGGCGCTGGCGCGCACCGCCACCAACGTGAAGAACGGCGGGCGCACGCCGATCGCCGGCATCGTCCACACCCTCACGTTGCTCGTGATCGTGCTGGCGGCCGGTCCGCTGGCGGAGCGCATCCCCATCTGCGCGCTGGCGGGAATCCTGCTGGTGGTCGCCTACAACATGAGCGAGTGGCGAATGTTCGTGCGGCTGTTCCGCAGCCCGCGCAGCGACGTGCTGGTGCTTCTGTCGACCTTCGTCATCACGGTCGCGGTCGACCTGATCGTGGCCCTGCAGGTGGGCATCGTCCTGTCGAGCTTCCTGTTCATGCACCGCGTCTCGAGCCTGTCGCAGGCCGGCTTCATCACCAGCGTGATGCGCGAGGGCGAGAACCCCGCCGACCCGGGCGCGATCGCGCGCCGCCAGGTGCCGGACGGCGTCGAGGTCTTCGAGGTGTACGGGAGCTTCTTCTTCGGCGCCGCGAGCAAGTTCCGCGACGCGCTGCGCGGCGTGGAGCGCAAGCCGAAGGTTCTGATCGTGCGCCTGCGCGAGGTGCTCTCGATCGACGCCACCGGCCTGCGCGCGCTCGAGGACCTGGCCGACAAGACCCGCCGGGACGGCACCACGCTCGTCCTCTCGGGGATCCACGCGCAACCGCTGATCGTGCTCGAGCGCTCGGGGCTACTCGACTCGATCGGCGCCGACAACGTCTTCGAGGACATCGACTCCGCGCTGGAGCGCGCCCGAGCGCTGGTCGCGCGCTAGCTACGCCGAGCGGAACCCGCGCGCGGCCACCCGCACGAGCGCGATCCCGAGCAGCGAGAGCGCGAAGACGCTCGGCTCCGGAACCAGAGTCCAGCTCGAGATCGAGCTGCGGATCTGAACCCCGTCGTAGAGGACGGCGAAGCTGGTGCCGAATCCGAAGTTCGGGTCGTTCGGGTCGTAGGGATGCAGCGCGCCAAGGTTCGGCGGGGCGAGCGGTAGCGCGTCCGATGCGAACGTTCCGGGCACGTCGGCGAGAACTTCGAGTCCAACGATCGGGTTGCTGAGAGTCGACGGACCTGTGCCGCCATGGGAGACCAGAAGCAGCATCGCCTGGTCGGGCACGTTCACCACGAGGTCCGCACCGCCCGGAAACTCAGTCGCAGAGACCGAATACCCGGCGACCTGGAAGCTCGCGGAGAGAATCGCCACGTAACGACCGTAATCGGGAAGTGCGTCCATGTCGGGGGCGCCCGATTCGAGCACGTACGTCGCGCGGAGCGGCGCTCCGACCATCACCCCGAGGCTGGTCAGCTCCGGGCGATCGACCGGATCGCATGTGGCGCTGCACGACAGGATCTGCTCCACCTGTCCCTCGATCTCCCAGGTGAACGGCGCAGCCCGGCAGGTGCTCGCGACCCCGAGCACGAGGCCCAGCGCCGCGATCAATCCCGCGGATAGCTTTCGAACCATGGCTGAATCGTAACCCGCGTGCCCTCGCGCGGCGGGATTACTTCGCTAGTTTCCGCCGCCGCCGGGTCGCAGGCGATGCGCAACCGGGCGGCAGTCAAGGCCCCAACGGGGGCGTCCGAAACAGAGATGGCCCGGCGGGTCCGCGGCCGGCGCTTCTCGAGAAATCCCGAGCGCGGGTGCGTGTTTCGGGTTATGCTGCGCGACCTTTTCCACAACCGTTTTCGCACGAAATCGAGGCCCCGGGAGCCATGGCCATGTCCAACGACATCTCGCTCATCCGCAACATCGGCATCAGTGCCCACATCGACTCGGGCAAGACCACCCTGACCGAGCGGATCCTTTTCTACACCGGCCGAATCCACCAGATGCACGAGGTCCGGGGCAAGGACGACGTCGGGGCGACCATGGACTCGATGGACCTCGAGCGCGAGCGCGGCATCACGATCCAGTCCGCCGCGACCTACTGTGACTGGGCCGGCTACCAGATCAACATCATCGACACGCCCGGCCACGTCGATTTCACGATCGAGGTCGAGCGCAGCCTGCGCGTGCTCGACGGCGCGATCCTGGTGCTCTGCGGCGTCGCAGGCGTGCAGTCGCAGTCGATGACGGTCGACCGCCAGATGCGCCGCTACAACGTTCCGCGCGTGGCGTTCATCAACAAGCTCGACCGCTCCGGCGCCAACGCCTTCCGCGTCACCGAGCAGCTGCGCGAGAAGCTGAAGCACAACGCCGTGATGATGCAGATCCCGATCGGCGCCGAGGACCGCCTCGAAGGCGTGATCGACCTGGTCAAGATGAAGGCGTTCTACTTCGAGGGCGACGCCGGCGTGGACGTGGTCGAGAAGGCGATCCCCGCCGACTACGAGAAGCCCGCCGCCGAGGCGCGCGAGAAGATGCTCGACGCGGTCTCGATGTTCTCCGAAGAGCTGATGGAGGCGATCCTCGAGGGCGAGCCGACCGAGGCGCAGATCGTCGCGGCGGTGCGCGAGGGCACGCTCTCGCTCGAGCTCACGCCGGTGTTCATGGGCTCGGCCTACAAGAACAAGGGCGTGCAGAAGCTTCTCGACGCCGTGACGCTGTACCTGCCCGCGCCCAACGAGGTCAAGAACAAGGGCGTCGATCTCGACCACGACGAGGCCGAGATCGAGATCGAGACCGATCCCGACAAGCCGCTGGTCGCGCTCGCGTTCAAGCTCGACGACGGCCGCTACGGCCAGCTGACCTACATCCGCGTGTACCAGGGCACGATCGAGAAGGGCTCCACGATCGTGAACGCGCGCACCAAGCGGCGCCACAAGGTCGGCCGGCTGGTGCGCATGCACGCCGACAAGATGGAGGACATCGAGCGCTCGACCTGCGGCGACATCGTTGCGCTCTTCGGCATCGACTGCGCCTCGGGCGATACCTTCACCGCGCAGGGCTACAACGTGGCGATGTCGAGCATGTTCGTGCCCAAGCCCGTCATCTCGCTCGCGATCAAGCCCAAGGACAACAAGATGAGCGACAACCTCGGCAAGGCGCTGGCGCGCTTCATGCGCGAGGACCCCACCTTCCGCAGCTCGGTCGACGAGGACTCCAACGAGACGATCATCGCCGGAATGGGCGAGCTGCACCTCGACGTCTACGTCGAGCGGATGAAGCGCGAGTACAACTGCGAGGTCGAGACCGGCGCGCCGCGCGTGGCCTACCGCGAGTGCATCTCGCGCCGCGCGGACTACACCTACACGCACAAGAAGCAGACCGGCGGCTCGGGCCAGTACGCGAAGGTCGGCGGCTACATCGAGCCGATCCCCGGCTCGGACGAGTTCCAGTTCGTGAACGAGGTGCGCGGCGGCGCGATCCCGACCGAGTACATCCCGGCCTGCGAGAAGGGCTTCGCCTCGGCGCTCGCCAAGGGCGACCTGATCGGCGCGCCGGTTCTCGGCGTGAAGGTCGTGCTGAACGACGGCCAGTCGCACGCGGTCGATTCCTCGGATCTCGCCTTCCAGGTCGCCGCGCGCTCCGCGTTCCGGGAGGCGTACGCGGCGGCGAAGCCCGTGATCCTGGAGCCGATCATGAAGCTCGAGGTCGAAGGCCCCAGCGACTTCCAGGGCGCCTACATGAAGGTGATCATGCAGCGCCGCGGCATCGTGGTCGGCTCGAACGACCTCGACGGCTTCAGCCAGGTCGAGGCCGAGGTTCCGCTCGCGGAGATGTTCGGCTTCGCCACCGATCTTCGCTCCTGCAGCCAGGGCAAGGCCGAGTTCACGCTCGAGTTCGCCAAGTACGCGGCGGTTCCCGGCGAGATCCAGAAGAAGCTGATCGAGGAGTACCAGGCGAGCTCGGTGAGCAAGCGCCGGTAAGGCGCTGCACTCGCGCCGCCCGCGCGCAGCCACTAGAGTGCGCGTCGCCGTGGAGCCCGCACCGCCGCTGTCCGAGTCCGATCGCGCGCGCGGGCGACGGCTCGCGATCGGCGGAAACGCGGTCGGCGTCCCGTTCTCGGTCGCCTTCACCGAGCAGCTTCCGACCCTGGCGCTCGTCACGCTCGGAGCGAGCGAGACGCTGATCGGCCTGCAGGGTGGGCTCGCTCGCGGGCTCTTCGTGCTCCAGCTTCCGGGGCTGCGCCTGGTGTCCTGGTTCTCGAAGCGCGCGCTCCTGCTGACCGGCCACTGCATCGCGCTGGCGGCGAGCCTGCCGCTGGTCGGCTTCGCCGCGCTACAGGAGCTGGCGGCGCCGCTCGCGCTCGCGCTCGCCTTCGCGTCGCTGTCGCTCACCGCGATCGGCGTCAGCCTGTGCGAGCTGGTCTGGTTTCCGCTCCTGCGCGGCTACATGGAGCCGGAGCGGATCGGGCGCTTCTTCGGCGCGATCCGCACGACCTGGCACCTGATGCTGATCGCTTTCTTCGCCGGCGCGCAGCTCTGGCTCGGCGCAAACCCCGCCGGCTTCGGCGCGCTCTTCGGCGTCGCGTGGCTGCTCGGGCTGGCGCGGTTGCCGCTGATCGGCGGACTGCCGGAGCGCAGCGAACGGACCGACCAGCGCATCCGCGCGCGCGACGCGTTGGCGCTCGTGCGGCGCGAGCCGCGCCTGCGCCGGTACCTGCTGGGCACCAGCGCATTTGCAGGCGTGCGGACGTCCGTCCTGCCGTTCACGCTCGTGATGCTGCGGCGCGAGCTCGGCTTCACGGATGCGACGGTGGTGCTGACCACGATCTCGCTCTACCTGGGAGGACTCGCCTCGCTCTACCTGTGGGGCGCGCTGATCGACCGGCTCGGCGCGTACGTCGTCTTCCGTGGCGCTGCCGTCGGAACCGCCGCGCTCTACGTCGGGCTGGCGTTCCTGGCGGCGGCGGGGTCGGCCGCGCTGCCGCTCGCGATCGCGTTCTTCTTCGCGCAGGCGGTGCTCGCGGCCGGATTCGGCGTGGCCGACACGCGCGTGCTCTTCGAGCTCACGCCGCCCGAGTCGCCCGCGCCGACGATCGTGATCTCGAGCGTAGCGGTCGGCGTGGTGTGCGGGCTCGCGCCCCTCGCCGCCGGCATCGTGCTCGACGCGCTGCTCGGGGGCGCGGCCGATCCACTCGCGGTGTATCGAGGTTTCTTCCTGGCCGCGGCGGCGCTGCAGCTCCTGACGTTCCTGCCGCTGCGGATCTTCCGGAGCCGGGCCTAGGTTCCGATCCGGAAGTGCATCACGTCGCCGTCCGCGACGACGTAGTCCTTGCCCTCGACGCGCATCTTGCCGCGCTCCTTCGCGCCGACCTCGCCGCCGCAGGCGACGTACTCGTCGAAGGGAATCACCTCGGCGCGGATGAAGCCGCGCTCGAAATCGGTGTGGATCTCGGCCGCGGCCTGCGGCGCCTTCGTGCCGCGACGGATCGTCCAGGCGCGGACCTCCTTGGGTCCGGCGGTGAAGTAGGAGATCAGATCGAGCAGGCGGTAGGCCTCGCGAATCAGCCGGTCCAGACCCGATGCGTCGGCTCCGAGCTCGGCCAGGAACGCACTTCGCTCGGCTGGATCGAGCTCGACGAGCTCGGCCTCGACCTTCGCGCAGATGCGCACGCAGCCCGCGCCGGTCGCGAGCGCGTGCGCCTCGAGCGCGCGCGAGAGCTCGTTGCCGTCGGACAGCGCCGCCTCGTCCACGTTGGCCACGTAGAGCACCGGCTTGGCGGTGAGCAGCCAGGACTCGCGGAAGGCGCGAGCCTGCGCGTCCGGAACCTCGAGCGTGCGCGCGGGCTGTCCCGCGGAGAGATGCGCGACCAGCTTCTCGAAGAACGCGCACTCGGCCTGCGCCTCCTTGTCGCCGGACTTGCCCACCTTGCGCGCGCGCTCGGCCCGCTTCTCCGCGGTCTCGAGGTCCGCGAGCGCGAGCTCCGTCTCGATCGTCTCGACGTCCCGGAGCGGAGCCGGCTCGCCGTCCACGTGCACGACGTCCGGGTCCACGAAGCAGCGCACGACGTGGATGATGGCGGCGGTCTCGCGGATGTGGGCCAGGAACTTGTTGCCCAGGCCCTCGCCGGCCGACGCGCCGCGCACCAGCCCCGCGATGTCCACGAACTCCACCGTCGCGGGCACGATCCGCGCCGAGTGGACGATCGAGTCGAGAAGCGCGAGCCTCGCGTCGGGCACCGGAATCACGCCCGAGTTCGGCTCGATCGTGCAGAAGGGGTAGTTCTCGGCGGCGATTCGCGAGTCGGTGAGCGCGTTGAAGAGCGTGCTCTTGCCGATGTTGGGGAGCCCGACGATGCCGCAGCGGAGTGCCATCGGGCGGGCATCATCCCGAATCTGCGCGAGGGCGCCAGTCGGACGGCGCGCCGCGCCGACCACCCCGGGGATCCTCCGGCCGCCCGGCGACATCTTGATTTCGATGGGGAATTCGAGCCAGAGCATCCCGGGGGTCCAGGCGGCGGTCCGCGGCCGTCACGGCTCGGATCTCGCGGGGCGCTGAGGGGGATCAGGGGAAATGGCGGAGCCCGTGCAGCCCGAAGCCCTCTCGCGGATCGGTCGCTATCCGGTCCGCCGCTACATCGCCGGCGGCGGGATGTCGTGGATCTTCGAGGTCGTCGATCCGGATCTCTTCGAGGCGCGTCGGGCGCTGAAGCTGCTCAAGCCCGGCGAGGCGGACGGCGAGACGCTGCGCCGTTTCCGCCGCGAGGCCGAGCTGCTGTCGCGGATCCAGCACCCGAACCTGATCCACATCTACGAGTTCGGCGAGGACCCCGGCACAGGCTGCAGCTTCTACACGATGGACTACATCGAGGGGCACACCCTCGCGCAGGTCCAGCCCGAGTGGCCCACGTCTCGCGCGGACGACGCCGGAGCGCAGGACGTGCGCTCGCTGGCGGAGATCGTCCGCTATTTCCAGGAGATCCTGTCCGCCCTCTCGCGCCTGCACGCCGAGGGCGTCGTGCACCGCGACATCAAGCCACAGAACGTCTTCGTCGATGCGCAGGGGCGCGCGGTGCTCGGAGACCTCGGCATCGCCAAGGCGCCGGCGGCCGCGGCCGAGACCCAGAAGGGCGAGATGCCGGGCACGCCGCTGTACATGGCGCCCGAGCAGTCGCTCTCGCTCGCGGTCACGACGCGCACGGATCTGTTCTCGCTCGGGCTCTCGCTCTACCGCGTGCTGACGGGTCGCACCATCTACGACACGGCGCTCGGCGCGGACTCGACCAACAGCCTGAAGGTGCTGCGCCACCTGTGGAACCTGCAGGGCACGGCGCAGGAGTTCGAGTTCGAGTTCCCGCCCCAGGTGCCCGGCTCGCTTCGCGACGTGATCCGCCGCGCCTGCCGGATGGATCCGGAGCAGCGCTTCGCGAGCGCGGACGCGATGGCCGAGGCGCTCGCCGAAGCGATGCGTTCTCCTGCCACGCCGAACACGGCGATGCCGCTGGCCGGCGCGCGCGGCAGGGCCGGCATCCGAGCTGCCGTGGTGGTCGGCGCGCTGCTGGGGGTCTACGCCCTGTACGCCGCCTTCGCCGGCCGTGGCGAGCTCGCTTCGGCCCGTGCCGCCCGGACCGACGCCGAGACCGCGCACGCGCTCGCCGCCTCGATCGTGGGGCAGCTCGAGGGCCGCACCGAGCCGGGCGCTGCGGAGGCGCTCGAAGACGCGCGAAGGCGACTCGCCTACACCGAAGAGGAGCAGGCGGACGGCGAGCGCGAGCTCGCCGCTTCGAGCTACTACCTGGCCGAGCGCCAGTTCGCGCGCGCGCTGGACGGCTACACGCGCACGTGTCAGGACCTGATCGACCACTGGCTTCGCCAGGCCGCCGACGCTGCGGTGCGCGCGGCGCAGGCCGCGACCGAGCCGCTCGCGACGTCCGATCCCAGCCTGTCCGCGCGCCTCGCCCCGCTCCTGGCCCCGGATTCGCGCTCGGGCTGCGAGCGCGCGGATGCCGAACGCGCTCGACTCGCGCAGGCGGAGGCGCTGCGCGCGGAGGTGCCGCAGCCGCCCGACAAGGCGGGAGCGGCGGCCGCGAGCACGACACCGCAAGCCGGCCAGGTCGCCGCGAATCCGAAGCCGTCCGCACCGGTCGCGGCGGCGCGCCCCACCCTGCCCGACCGCAACGCCGAGAAGCGAGCGGTCGGCGCGGCGCTCGCCACTTGGAATCGCGCCCTGAACGCGCGCGACTGGACGCTGCTGCAATCGGTGCAGCGGCTGCGTCCCGGCCAGCTCGAGAGCTACAAGCAGGCGTTCGCCTCCAAGAACGTGCGACAGACCATTGCGGTCAGCTGGATCGCGGAGCTCGCGCCGACCCGCTTCGAGACCGAGGTCGTGGTCACGCGCGAGGAGCGGAAGTTCTTCGTCTGGCGCGTCGTCGGCCGCGAGAAGCGACAGGCCATCGCGGCGCTCGAGGGCGGTGCGTGGCGGCTCAGCGGCCTCTGACGCGCTGCTTCGCCAGCTGCGCTTCGATCCGAGCCAGCAGGTCCGCGCGCGAGACGGGCTTGGTCGCGTAGTCGTCGCAGCCCGCCTGCAGGCACTTCTCGCGATCGCCCGACATCGCGTGAGCCGTGAGCGCGACGATCGGCCCGGCGTACCCCGCGTCGCGCAGGCGCCGGGTCGCCTGGTACCCGTCCAGGACCGGCATCTGCATGTCCATCAGGACCACGTCGTACGGCTCGCCCGAATCGCGGGCGGCGAGAGCGCGCTCGCAGGCCTGCTCGCCGTTCGCGACCACGTCGACCGAGAGCCCGGCGCGCCGGAAGATGGCGCGGAGCAGATTCTGGTTGTCCGGTCCGTCTTCCGCGATCAGGATCCGGCCCTGCAGCGCATCGGATGGCTGAGACACGGTACGCGGCGAGGTGGCGATGATCGCGTCGACCTCGCCGGGCAGGCACATCCGGACGCCCTCGAGCGGCCCGGTCGCGACACGCGCCGTGAAGAGGCTGCCCCGCCCGGGCGTGCTCTCGACCTCGACGTCGCCGCCGAGCAGCCGCGCGATCCGACGCGCGAGAGAGAGACCCAGGCCCGTGCCGCTGAACTCGCGCGTCGACGATCCCTGCACCTGCGTGAACGGCTCGAACACGACCCGCTGCTGCTCCGGGTCGAGCCCGACGCCGGTGTCCTCGACGGCGATCTCGAGCAGGTGGCCGGAGTCCGCGCCGACGGCGGCCAGCCGCACGAGAATCGTGACCGCGCCCTCGCCGGTGAACTTGACCGCGTTTCCGACCAGGTTGATCAGGATCTGGCGCAGCAGCACCGGATCGCTCTGGACCGTCTCGGGCACCGGGCCGTCGCAGCGCGCCTCGAGCCTTAGCTTCTTCTCGCGCGCCTTCGGGCCGAAGAGCCGCGCGACGTCCGCGGCGAGCTCGAGCGGAGAGAACCTCGCGCGCGACACCTCGAGCTTTCCGGCCTCGATCTTCGAGAGATCGAGAATTCCGTTGATCAGCGACAGCAAGTGCTCGCCGTTGCGCTGGATCGTCCGAAGCGCGAGCCGGGTCGGATCGCCGCTGTCCGAGCCGCGCAAGCTCGATTCGAGCTCATCGGCGAAGCCGAGGATCGCGGTCATCGGCGTGCGGATCTCGTGGCTCATGTTGGCCAGGAACTCCGACTTCAATCGCGTCGCCTCGAGCGCCTTCTCCCGCGCGCGCGTCAGCGCGTCCCAGAGGCTGCGGTGGCTTCGCGCGGCACTCGCCGCTAGCCCGCATTTCTCACCACGGTGATCCGTAGGTGGTCGCGGTGCGCTGCGAGGGCGTCGGCGGTGGTGGCTCGGCGGCCGAGGGCCAGCGGCGGCCTTCGAGGGGATGGCGGGCCGTTCGCCGGC
>VGRW01000096.1 GCA_016875225.1 Deltaproteobacteria bacterium | reverse complement strand
GCGCTCGGTCGCGAATGCGAGCGCCTCGCACAGACCGAGTCCGTCGCCGAAGCTCGGGCAGTAGATGCCGGCGAAACCCCGGCGCTCGATCTCGCGCGCGAGCTCGAGCGTTGCTCGGCGGCGACCCGGGACGGCGGCAAGGCTCACGGCCGGAAGCGCTGCGGATGCCATGGGGATCCTCCTCGGCGCAGTCTACGCGCTCCGCACGGGTGGCGTCCCTCCGGGTCGGCTCTTTCGAGAGCAAGCTCAGTGTTGTCGGTCGGTTCGATCGCCAGTTGCCCATCCGAGCCGGCGCCGGGTCGAGGCAGGGCAGCGAGCCTCCCCAAAGAGCACCCGAGTCGCTCTCCATGCGGCCGGTATCTCCGCAAACGGAGTCGCATCCGACGGCAAGTCCGCGGCGAAGATTTCTGTAACGGAGAACACGTTTCCGGATATGATTCGCTTCTAGCCAGACTTCGTTGGGTCCGTTGTTGCCGTTGGATTTGGCGTGCCCCGCGAGCTGGTGACCGTTGCATTTCCTACCCCCCGCCGAGATCGATCGCGTTGGCATCTCGCTTGCGAGAGTCGAGCGCGCGCCGCGGGCAATTGGAGCAGGGTCGCCGGGCGCGTTGCGGGGCGAGCGGGAGTGGTGAGATGAGGATCGCGATTCTCGGCGGTGGCGTCGCCGGGCTGGCGTGCGCGCACTACCTGGCCAAGGCCGGGCACACCCCGGTCGTGCTCGAGGCGTCCGGATGGGTCGGCCGGCTCGGGGCGCCGATCGAGCACGGCGGCCTGCGGCTCGACGGCGAGGCGCACCTGCTCCGGAACACCGACACCGCGCTGTGTGGATTGCTCGGCGAGCTCGGCGGCCTCGGGCGCGTGAGCTGGCGCATGACGAGCTCGGCCGTCGCCGTGGGCGATCGACACTATCCCGTGTCGACCGCGCGCGAGCTGATCCGCTGCCTGGGCCTGAACCGGGTCGACCGGGTCCGCGCGGCGCTCGGATTCGCGTACGCGACCAAGCTGAAGCGCTACGCGTTGCACCTGGACACCGTGCCGGTCTCGGAGTGGCTGGCGCGGATCTTCGGCCGGCACGTGTACGAGACCTGCTGGCGACCGCTGCTCGAGAGCCGCTTCGGCGAGTACGTGGACGAAGTTCCCGCCTACTGGGCCTGGCGGCAGTTGAACGGCTACCAGACCGGCCGCCGGGAGGTCTTCGGCCATCTTCGCGGCGGCGCCAGCTGGCTCGCCGAGCGACTGCGCCGCAAAATCGAGAAGGGCGGCGGCGAGGTGCGACTGCACGCGCGAGCGACCGCGGTCGAGACCACCGGGACCCACGTCGGCGTCGAGATCCACGGCAGCGAGGAGCGCTTCGACAGCGCGGTCTTCGCGCAGCCGCCGGGCGATCTGGCCAAGATCGCCCGCCCGCGCCTGGCGCGCGAGCTGCCGAACCTGGACGTGCCGTACCAGGGCCGCGTGACGGCGCTGCTCGTGTCTCGTCGCAGTCTCGGCAGTCAGTACCGGACCACCCTGGTCGGCCGGGGACTCGCGTTCCAGACCGTGATCGAGGCGACGCGCGTGATGTCGAGCGAGTCGCTCGAGGGACGGCACCTGATCTACCTGCGCGGCGATTGCGGCCCGCACACCGACACGTTCAACCTTCCCGACGACGTGCTCGGCAAGCAGGCGATCGACACGATCAAGTGTTGGTTTCCGGCGTTCGATCCCGCGGCGATCGAGGGCGTGTACGTCACGCGCGATGCTCACGCGGAGCCGATCACGCTGCTCGGCCAGCTCTCGCGCCGCCTGCCGACGCGCATCCCGAACACGCGCGTGCTTCTGTGCAATTCGGCGCAGGCGTACCCGCGCCGCGTCGGCTGGGATGCCGACGTGACGCTCGCTCGCGAGACCGCCGCGGCCGCCGCCGCCGTCCTTTAGCCGCGAAGCGCCCCGGCACCTGGTCCCTGAGAGGAGGCTTCGATGTCTGCCGTCCTGGTGAAGTCGTTCGCGCTCGTCGGTGCCGGCCGCGCCTCGCGGGACTGGCTCGAGCTGCTGCCGGAGTTCCCGGAGCTGTCGCTCGAGGCGGTGGTCGATCCGGACCCGGAGCGGAGGCGCGCGATCCCGGCGCGGGGCTTCGCGAGCGTGGCCGCGATGCTCGAAGCGGGCCGCGTGCCGCGCATCGCAGTTCTGTGTACACCGCCGTCGCTGCACCTCGAGCTCGCCGAGCCGCTGCTGCGCGCCGGTGTCGACCTGCTGGTCGAACCTCCGCTCGCGACCACGCCCGCCGACGCGGACCGGATCGCGGAGATCGCGGAGCGGCTGGATCGCTGCGCCGTCACGGGCGGACGCCTGCGCACGTCGGCGGCCGTCGCGGCCTCCCGAGCCCGGATCGACGCCGGCGAGATCGGCCGGCTCTGCGCGGTCGAGGTCTCGCTCGGCGTGAAGCGCGACTCGAGCGAGGGCTGGCGGGGCGACCCCGCCCTCTCGGGCGGCGGGGTCTGGATGGAGCTCGGGCCGGACGCGCTCGACGTCGCCGAGGCCTTCGCGGGTCCCGTCCGGCGCATCCGCATTCTCGAGGCCGCGAGCCTTCAGGGCGCAGACGTCGAGGACGAGGTTCGCGTCGAGACCACTCACGACTCCGGCATCGTCGGGCTGCTCCGCCTGTCCTGGAACGACCTGCCGAGCCGGCCGATCGCGCGCTGCATCGGCGATCGCGGCGAGATCGTGCTCGGCAGCGCGCAGACCCTGCTGCGCCGCGAGAGCGGCCGCGAGGAGGTCATCTCGGACGAGCTCGGCCCGGTCTCGATGTGCGCCGCGCTGTTGAACGACTTCCTGCGCGAGTGCCGGGGTCGCGAGCGGCGCGTGGATTCGGGCGCGCAGACGCTCGCATGGATCCACGCCGGCTACCGCAGCCTGACCAGCCGGCGCTGGGAGCTGGCGTGAGCGAGCCCGCCGGCTACGGGCGCTGGATCAGCTCGATCTTGTAGCCGTCCGGATCCGCGATGAACGCCAGCACGGTCGTGCCGTGCTGCATCGGGCCGGGCTCGCGCGTGATCGCGACACCCGCTTCGCGCAGGCGCGCGCAGGTCTGGTAGATGTCCTCGACCGCGATTGCGACGTGCCCGTAACCCGTGCCGATCTCGTAGCGGCTCGTGTCCCAGTTGTGCGTCAGCTCGAGCGTCGCGGATTCGGACTCGTCGCCGTAGCCCAGGAACGCGAGCGTGAACCGCCCGCCCGGAAAGTCGCGCTTGCGCAGCAGCTTCATCGATAGCGGTCCGGTGTAGAACGCGAGCGATCGCTCGAGATCCCCGACGCGGAGCATGGTGTGCAGGATCCTCAACGACCCGCTCCCGTCCGCGATGCCCGCGACGCGACGATGCGATCGAGCTCGACCTTCAGCCGCACCAGCACCTCGTCGTAGCCGAACGCGCCGAGCCGCTCGCCGCCGCGCTTCAGGTTCACGGCGCGCGGGCCGCACCAGAGGCCGAGATCCGCGTCGTCCGTCTCGCCGGGGCCGTTCACGCGGCAGCCCATGACCGCGATCGTCACGTCCTGATCGGCCGCGTAGCGGGTCAGCTCACGAACCTTCTCCGCCAGCTCCACGAACGCCTCGTTCTCGACGCGCGAGCAGGACGGGCACGAGATGATGTTCAGACCCGAGAGCTCGGGCACGGAGCGGAAGCGCCCCGCCTCGACGTCGGCGAGGATGCGCAGCGCGACCAGGACCTCTTCGTGCTTGCGGTCGTTGGGCAGCGTGAGGGAGACGCGGAGCGTGTCGCCGATCCCGCGCGCGAGCAGCTTCTCGAACGCGATCCGCGTCTTGATCTCGCCCATCGGCAGCAGCCCCGCCTCGGTGACGCCGAGGTGCAGCGGTACGTCGGGGCGCTCGCGGCTGAAGCGCTCGTTCGCCTCGACCACCTTCGCGGGGTCGGAGTCCTTGAGCGACACGACGAAGTTCGTGAAGCCGAACCCGTCGAGCAGCGCGCAGTGGTCGACCGCGCAGGCCACCATCGCGCCGATCGAGTCGCCCGGAAAGCGCTCGTCGTACTCCGGCGCGACGGAGCCGCAGTTCACGCCGACGCGGAGCGCGCAGCCCGCGCCGCCCGCGACGTCCGCGAGCCAGGCGACCTTGTCGCGCGTGCTGCGGCCGCGCTCGTGGTGGTGCAGGTGTCCAGGGTTGTAGCGCAGCTTCGCGATGTGCTTCGCGACCGCGGAGGCGAGTCGGTAGCTCTCCTGCAGGTCGACGACGAGCGGCACCGGCGTGCGCGCGTGGATCTCGGCCAGGGCTTCGGCGTCGGCCTTGCTGTCGACCGCGACCCGCACCAGCCCGGCTCCCGCCGCCGCCAGCGCCTCGGCCTGCGCCACCGTGGCGGCGACGTCCTGCGTGCGGGTCGCGCACATGCTCTGGACCGAGATCGGCGCTCCGCCGCCGATCGCGACCGGGCCGGCCTGCACACGGCGCGTTCGATTGCGGGGGGTCTGCGCGCTCACGGCCAGACCGTAGCACGGGCCCGGTCGCCGCCGCCGGGCGTTCGGATCCTGACACCCCGGCGCCGGAATCAAGACGCTTCGCGGCGCGTCCGTCGTCAGGATGGCGCTCGTGTCGCGTCTGTCGCGGGCACGCGGATTGCTGTTCCGGGCCGCGAAATGAGTTCGAACGGCCCGAGGATCCTCCTGATCGGCAGCACCTATCGCGCGGTCTGCGTGCTCGAGCGACTGCTCGAGCGCGGCGACCGCGTGGTCGCGTACATCGGCCTCGAGAGCGATGCCCCGCGGAGCTTCGGTCCGGAAGCGCTCGAGCTCTGCGATCGGGCCGGCATTCCCGCGCGCAGCGGTCAGAAGCTCGGCGAGGAGATCGTGCGCTGGCTCGAGGATCGGATCCGCCCGGATCTGGCGGTGGTGCTCGGCTCGGCACACGACGTCCCGCTTCAGATCGCGGGAAACTGCCGGCTCGGCCTGATCGAGGTGCTCGACCGCTTCTCGAGTCCCGGATGCCCCGGCATCGTCCTGCGCCAGCGCGGCCAGGAGGTGCTGCGCCGCGAGCTTCCAGCGCTCGAGCCCGGCGCCGACGAGTCCGACGCGTATCAGTGTATGGTCGAGGCGGCGATCGAATGCCTCGCCGAGTTCCTCGATCGGCTCGTGCCGGCGCGCGCCGAGGCGCCTGTCTCCGTACCGTTCGCGGGTCTGCACGATTCCGGCGGCCGCCTCTCGCGCCTGGTCGCGCGCCCGGATCCCGGCGCCGAGACCGAGGCGCTGGAGCGCGAGGTCGCCGAGTATCTCGGCGCGGATCGCGTGCTCGCGCTGCGCTCGCCGGGCGAAGCGTTCCTGGCTCTCTCGGGCGCGATCGGCCTCGAAGCGGGCGACGAGGTGATCGTGCCCGCCGTGATCTCCGCCGTCGCGATCGAGTCGCTTCGCGCGGCCGGCCTGCGGCCGGTCTTGGCCGACGTCCATCCCGAGCGCCTCACGCTCTCCGCCGCCGCGGCCGCCGCCGTGATCGGCGAGCGGACGCGGGCGATCCTCGTCGCGCATCCGCTGGGGCAGCCCGCGGAGCTCGACGCGCTCTACGGCCTGGCCGAGGAGCGCGGTCTCGAGATCTTCGAGGACGGCGGCGAGAGTCTCGGCGCTCGCTTCGACGACTCGCGGCTCGGCCGCAGTCCCTGCGCCTGCATCTTCCGACTGCCGCTCGGCGCGCACGCTCCTGGCTTCCGCGTCTGTCTCGTCGCGCTGCCCGAGCCGCTCGCGCTCGAGCTCGAGCCGCGGCTCCGCGAGCAGCGCGTGAGCGACGGGCTCGCGGCCAGCGCACGCCGCGCGCTCTCGCACTGGGAGGATCGCATCGCGGCGCGCCGCCGGATCGCGAGCGCCTACTCCGCGGAGTTCTCGCGCTACGACGCGTTCCGGGTGCCGCCCACGCCCGAGCGCGCGCTCTCGACCCACTCCGACTATCTGCTGCGCCTCTCGCGCTTCGCGCGCACCGGCGCCGACGACCTCGCGAAGCTCCTGACCGAGAGCGGGATCGAGACGCGGCGCCTGCGCCTTCCGCTCACGGAACGGGAGCTCGCGAGCCTTCCCGCGGCCGAGCACGCGCGCGCGACCGGCCTGCTGCTGCCGATCGACGAGAGCCTGACCGACTCGCAGCGCGACCGCGTGCTGGACGAGATCTTCGGCTTCGCGATCGGCTGAGTCAGACCGGCGAGAGCCAGGAATCGTACTTGCGGTCGCGGCCGTGCACGGCGTCGAAGAACGTGGACTGGATCGTCTTGGTGATCGGCCCCCGAGCGCCCTCTCCGACCTGGCGATCGTCGATCTCGCGCACCGGCGTGAGCTCCGCTGCCGTCCCGGTCAGGAACACCTCGTCGGCGCAGTACAGCTCGTCGCGCGTGAGGCTGGTCTCGACCACCTCGATGCCCTTGTCGCGCGCGATCCGGATCACGGAGTCGCGCGTGATGCCCTCGAGCACCGACACCAGCGGCGGAGTCTTCACTACGCCGCGGCGCACGGCGAAGATGTTCTCGCCGCTGCACTCCGCGACCAGGCCGTTCGTGTCGAGCATGATCGCCTCGTCGTAGCCCTGCCGCGTGACCTCGCGCTTGGCGAGGATCGAGTTCACGTAGTCGCCGCAGGTCTTCGACTTCGTCATCGACACGTTCGGGTGGTGGCGCGTGTACGAAGACACCTTTGCGCGGATCCCGCGTTCCAGCCCCTCGTCGCCCAGGTACGCGCCCCAGGGCCAGACGACGATCGCGAGCTGCGGCGGGTTGTCGCGCGGCAGCAGCCCCATCGCGCCCGCGCCCAGGTACACGATCGGGCGGATGTAGCCCTCGGCCATCCGATTGGCGCGAAGCGTGTCGAGGATCGCTGTCTCGACCTGCTCGCGCGACCAGGGCATGGCGATCTCGACGATCTTCGCCGACAGGTGCAGCCGCTCGACGTGCTCCTTCAGCCGGAACACGGAGCTGCGACCGTCGTCGCCGCGATAGCAGCGGATGCCCTCGAAGACCCCGAGCCCGTAGTGCAGCGTGTGGGTGAGGATGTGGACGTTGGCTTCGTCCCAGGCGATCAGCTTCCCGTTCAGCCACACGAGCTCGGTCTTCTCGACGCCCACTACTTCTTCTTCCTTCCGAAAAGCCGGCCGGCGATCGTGTCCTCGCCCTTGGCGCGCCGCAGCTGCAGAAGTCGGATCTCGCGCAGCGCCTCGACGTGGTTGGGCCGGACCTCGATGACCTTGCGGAACATTCTCTCCGCTTCGGCCGCGTCTCCGCAAGCCTTCCGGATCTGGCCCAGGTAGAAGTAGCCGCTCGGCGACTGCGGAGCGAGGGCGATGCCTTTCTTCAGGTGCATGATTGCGGCATCG
Source organism: Deltaproteobacteria bacterium (assembly GCA_016875225.1). Taxonomy (NCBI): domain Bacteria; kingdom Pseudomonadati; phylum Myxococcota; class Myxococcia; species Deltaproteobacteria bacterium. The sequence continues at coordinate 4,474 of VGRW01000096.1, read as the reverse complement.
GGAGTGCTCTCGCCCTGATCCTGCTGCTTCAGGAACGTGATCCAGCCGCGCAGCGAGTGGAACTCGCCCTCGTCCGGGTCGAGCTCGAGCGCCCAGCGCAGGCACTCCAGCGCCGCGTCCCACTCCTTGCGACGCAGGGCCTCCTCGGCGCGCCGGAACTGCTGCTCGGCGGTGAGGATCCGGCCCACCGCGGCGCGGTCGGCCGACGCATCGCGCGAGCTGCGCATCTTGGCGGTGTAGCTCGCGCGCGAGTCGGGGTTGCCGAGCGCCTCGTGCGCCTCGGCGATGCGCGCGAAGACCTTTCCCGCGAGCTCCAGGAGCTCCGGCGCGCGCCGGCCGATCTTGTCGGGGTGATGGACCTTCGCGAGCGCCATGAAGGCCTTTCGCACCTCGTCGTCGCTCGCGTTGGCTTCGAGACCGAGGACTTTGAAGTGGTCCGCGCCCTCGAAGCGTTCGAGCGCATCGTTCAGCCTTCCCTGGAGCTCGACCGCCGCGGCGCACGGGCCGACGCCCGGAAGCAGACCGCTCGGCGCGGCGCGATCGGAGCGCAGATCGAGCGCGCCGATCATCCAGAGCGCGTACAGCGTGGCGCCGTGCGCGCTCATCAGGCTGCGCACGGGCTGAGGTCGCGCGACCGCCTCGTAGAGATTCGCGACGGCGCTCTCGTTCTCGCCGTCCTCGAGATGCAAGGTCTCCTGTGAAACCTCGCACTCCAGGAAGGGCTCCAGGCGCTTCGCAATCACCGCCGCGTTCACGCGCCCGGCTCCCTGGAGCACGACCCGGCGCGGGGTCCAGCCCGAGAGCTCGGAGGAGAGGCTCATCGCCCGTACACCGGTCTGTGTCCACGAGCGGCCTTCGCCCCAGCTGAAGATCTCGAGCAGCTTGTCGCCGGCCTGCGCCTCGAGCGCGGCCGCGAGCTCGCGCTCGCCGATCGCGCCCATCTGGATCAGGATCTCGCCCTGGCGCTTGCCGGTGGCCTTGGACTGTCGCAGCGCCGCCTCGAAGACCTGCTCGTCGATCAGTCCGGACTCGCGCAGCCGCCGGCCGAGCGACTCCCGCGCCAGGTTCGAGCGCACGGCAAACGGGCGGCCGGCGTCGAGCACGACGACCTTGTGCCGCTTTCCGAGCTCGAAGTGGACCGCGCCGCTGGCTCGCAGCTGCATCGCGCTCCAGAGCACCTCGATCGCCGGCGTCTTCGCCAGATCGACCGCGTCGCGCGGCGCTTCGCTCTTGGTCGTCATGGGCCGGCCGATCAGCCGCGAGACCCGGTCGAGGAGCTCGGTCGTCTCGAACGGCTTCTCGAGAAACGCCTTGGCGCCGGCGGCGATGACGCTCTTCGCGGGATCGGCGCCTCGGAAGACGCCGCTCATCGCGATGATCGGGATCGAGCGCGTCGCCTCGGCCGCGCCCAGCGTCGCGATCACGCTCTGGCCGTCCTTCTTCGGCAGAAGCAGATCGATCAGGATCAGATCAGGCGCGGCCTTCCCAACGGCTTCGAGCGCCGCGATCCCGTCGTGAACCTGCCGGCACTGGTAGCCGGCCTGCTCCAACACCTGCCCGAGCGAACGGGCGAGCGCGCGGTTGTCCTCGACGATCAGCACTTCCAAAGGCGACGGGCTCCTCGGATGACCGGTCCGGTTGCATTCGAGTCATCGGCCTTCGGCGGCGCGCCGTTGAGCCGCCAGGCCCGGGCCGAACGGGGGCCTCAGAGCGCCGCGCTCCGTGACGATCGCGGTCACGAGTGTGGCGGGCGTCACGTCGAAGGCGGGGTGCAGCGCGATCACGCCCTCGGGCGCGATCCGCCTCCCGCCGATCTGCGTGACCTCGTCGGAGCTGCGCTGCTCGATCGGAATCTCGCGCCCGCTCGGCGTGGCCAGATCCACCGTCGACAGCGGCGCTGCGACATAGAAGGGCAGGCGATGCGCCTGCGCCAGAACCGCCAACGAGTACGTACCGATCTTGTTCGCGACGTCGCCGTTGGCCGCGATCCGATCCGCGCCGACGACGACCGCGTCGATCTCGCCGCGCGCCATCAGCGCGCCGCCCATCGCGTCGGTCAGGAGCCGGACCGGGATTCCGTCGCGCAACAGCTCCCAGCTCGTGAGCCGCGCGCCTTGCAGGAACGGGCGCGTCTCCTGCGCCAGAACCAGCGAGAGCCGTCCCATCCGCATCGCGCTGCGGATCACGCCGAGCGCGGTCCCGTAGCCCGCGGTCGCGAGCGCCCCGGCGTTGCAGTGCGTGAGCACGCGCGCACCGGGCGGCAGCAGCGCGGCGCCCGCGTCGCCGATCGCGCGGCAGCTCGCGACGTCCTCGTCGTGGATCCGCTGCGCGAGCTCGCGCGCAGTCGCGCGGAGCTCGGGCGCAGTCGCGCCCGCGGCGATCCGCGCGCCGAGCTCGCGCGCCATGCGCTCGAGCGCCCAGGCCAGGTTGACGGCGGTCGGGCGCGTGCGCGCGAGCCGAGCGCACGCGCGCTCGAGCGCCTCGCGAATCGCGGCGTCGGGTGCGCGCGCGAGCTCGACCGCGATCGCCATCGCGGCGGTGACTCCGATCGCGGGCGCGCCGCGCACGGCCATGTCCTCGATCGCGCGGGCGATCTCGTCCGCGCTGTCCAGCCGCAGGTAGCGCTCCTCCGCGGGGAGCAGGCGCTGATCGAGAAGCTCGACCGAATCGCCCGCGAGTCGCACCGTGAAGAAGCTCGAATCGGCTATTTCTTCTTCCCGCCCAGGATGTTCCCGAGCAGGCCCTCGACGGCTTCGGAGGCTCCCGGGCCGAGTGTCTTGTCGATCTTCTCTCGCACCTTCTCGTTCTGGCCGTACGCGAGCGCGAGCGCGGCGAGCGTCTTCTGGTCGAGCTCGACCCGCGGCGCGTCGAGCGTGCCGGTGATGCGCGAGATCGGGATCACCCGCTCCTTCGCGCGCTTCTCGCCCGCGATCTCGGCGTCCGCCTCGCGCGAGAGCACGATACGGCCGGAGAGGTCGAGGCTGCGGTCGCCGATCCCGACCGAGCCGCGCAGGAACGCCTTCGCGTTCTGGTACACGAGCTCCAGGTTCTCGGTCGAGACCCGGCCGTCGGCGATCCGGTAGTCGGCGGAGAGCTGCTCGAAGCGCTCGTCGTCGTAGCGCGAGAGATCCCGGCCGCTCGAATCGGCCGCGATTCCGGGCAGCGCCGTGAGCGTGCCGAGCACCGACTTGGCCAGCGAGAAGCCCGCGATGCGTCCCGGACGGATGTCGACCCGCCCGGTCCCGGCGAGCGCCGCGACGTCCGCGCTCGGAGCCGAGAGCTGTCCGTTGGACGTGAGCGTGCCGTCGACCTCGCTGCGCCCGGAGAGCGCGGCAAGGAGCGCGCCGAGCTGGCTGTTTGCCGTGTCGTAGCTCGCGGCCATCGCCCCCGACTCGAGGTCGTAGGTCGCGTCGATCGCGATGGTCTGATCGCCGACGACGGCGCTGCCGTTCTCGAGCACGAGCTTGGTGCCGAGCGCGCGCAGCGGCCCGGAGACCCGGATCGGGCCGTGCTCGAGCGTCGTCTCCACGGAGTCGAGCGCGGCGTTTCCGGTGATGCGCAGCGGGTCGAGCTGCACGTCGAGCGACTCGACGTGGAAGCGCCCGGAGAGCGGCGGTCGATCGGGCGGTAGCAGCTCGCGAAGCGAAGCCAGGTCGATCGCCGACCTGCGCACGAGGATGTGCCGCGGGCGCTTGGCGAGCTCGAGGCCGAGCGGGATCACGTTCGAGCCGATCTTCACCAGCGCCTCGCGCACGGACGAGAGGTTCGGCTCGTCCCCGAGCGCGCCGGTGACCGAGAGCGGCGTGCGCTTGGGCTTCGCGAAGACGCCCGTCTTCTCGACGCGCGTGTCGCTGAGATCGAACGAGTAGCTCTCGCCCAGCACGGCGTGACCGCGCGCGGGTCCCGAGACGACCAGGTCCTGCGCGCGCACGAGCAGGTCGGGCACGTCGACGTTCGCCTTCGCGGCGCGAAGCCGGCCGCCCGCGACCTCGACCTCGAACTCGCCGCGAGCCCCACCCGAGATCTCCTGCGCGACGCCGAAGCGGCTGCGCAGCGCCGCGAGATCGGCGCGGAACTCGCCCTCGGCCGCGATCTCGGGAGATTCGCCCGCAAGACCCGAGACCCGCGCCTCGCCATTGCGCAGCTCGCCGAGCCCCGGAAGGTCGATGTCGAAGCGGAAGGTTCCCGTGCCGTCGAGCGAGAGCCGGCCGGAGACGTCGCCGTTCTCGATCAACCACGGTCCCGCTTCGACTCTCGCGTCGTGGATCGCGATCCGATCGACGGCCAGGGCCAGCCCGTCGGTGGGTCTCTTCTCGGCCGGCTGTCCCTTCTCGGGCACTGCGGGCTCGGCCGGCGCGCCGGGTTTCGCCGCAGCCGGAGCGCTCTCGGTCGCGGGTCCGGGCAGGATCGGTCTTCCGGATCGGTCCAGCGGCACGCGCACGCGCGGCGACTCGACCTCGAGCGCGCGCAGGGG
>VGRW01000095.1 GCA_016875225.1 Deltaproteobacteria bacterium | reverse complement strand
CCCCGCCGCCTCCGCCGCGAGCTGAAGCTGGTGATCGAGCGTGAGCACCACGTTGCGCCCGGGCTGCGGCTGGACGAGCGAGAGCAGCTTCAGCTCCTTGCCGTGGGCATCGACCAGCAGATTGCGTCCGCCCGGGCGCCCGCGCAGGTCCTTGTCGAGAAGCCGCTCGATCCCGCCGCGGCCGATGATGTCGCCGAGCCGGTAGCTCTGGAATTCCTCCTCGCGCAGCTGCTCGGGGCCGACCTCGCCGAGCCAGCCGAGCAGGTGCGCGGCGCTGGAGCCGAAGCGGTAGCCGCGCACTGGCGTGACCTGCGTGAGCACGCCGCCGAGCGCCCAGAGCCGCGCCTCGACGCGGGCCAGAGCGTCGCGGTCCAGGTCGTACACCACGCGCTGCGGCTGGAAGCGCGCCCGCCCGCGCGGCGTGCCGTAGGACTGCTGGACGCTCCCGAGATCCCGGCCGGTCAGGCCCGCGATCCGCGTCAACGTCGCCGGCACGTCCTCGGTCTCGTTGGGCACGACGCGCACTTCGAAGGCCGGGCGCGAATCGACCAGCGCCTCGCCGTGCCGGTCCAGGAGCGCGCCGCGCGGCGCCTCGACGCGCTGGGTGCGAACGCTGTTCCGCTCGGCCGAGACCTTGTAGACGTCGCCCTGCACGACCTGCAGGTAGAAGAGCCGCGTGATCAGCAGCATCCAGACCGCGACGATCACAAGCGCTGCGCCCGTGAGCCGGCGCTCGACCATTCCGTCCGGCGGCGGCGCGCCCGTGGTGAGCCGGTTCACGAGCGCCCGCGCGGGCCGTGGGTGGCGAGAACCGGCCAGGCGCCGTCGCGCTCGGACTCGCTGAGCAGGCGCCGGAACACCGAGAGCAGCGGCGCGGCGACGGCGGCGGTGGCCAGCGCCGTTCCCGGCGCCCGGAGCAGCAGGTCCGACCACTCCGAGGCGCCCGAGGCCGCGAAGAGCCGCTGCGCCGAGCCGAGCAGGAGCCAGTTCACCAGCACGTAGACGCCGACGTAGGTCGCCCACGGCCCGGCCGCGCGCAGGTAGAGCGCCTTGTCGAACAGGCGGGTCGCCGCGCAGGCCGTGCCGCAGAGAAGCGCGAAGAGTCCCATCGGCGATGCCGAGAGCGCGTCCAGGACGAAGCCCGCCCCGAACGCGAGCAGAAGCCCCTGGATCCCGCCCCCGCGCAGCCCCATCGCCAGCGCGAAGATCAGGATCAGGTCGGGCCGGATCTCGGCCGGCAGGATCAGACGCGCGAGAACCTGGCCGAGCAGCAGGGCGAGCCCGATCCCGACGAGCTTCGCCAGCGCCATCAAGGCGGGGGCTCCACAGGCGGCGGCTCCGGCGCGGGCGGCGGCGGCTCGGGCCAGAGCCCCTCGTCGGCGGACGAGAACGCCCCGTCGTCCGGGACCTGGCGCTGCTCGAGGATCACGAAGACCTCGTCGAGCCGCGCGAAGTCGACCGCGGGAACCACCTTCGCGCCCAGGAACAGCCCCGCCGTCTTCCGGTCGACCGCGGCGATCCGGCCCACGCGAAGCCCCTTCGGGAAGACGCCGCCCATTCCAGAGGTCACGAGCAGGTCGCCCTCGGCGACGTCCTCCTGGCGCAGGACGTGGTCGAGGTCGCAGACCGGCGAGGCCGCTCCGCGCACGGTGCCGCGCGCGCGCGTCCGCTCGACGTAGGCGTCCAGGCGGCTCTGCGGATCGATCATCAGCATGACCTTGGCCGCGCCCGGGGTCGTGCCCGAGACCAGGCCCACGACGCCGGAGTCCGTGATCACCGGCATTCCCGGCCGGATTCCCGCCGCGGCGCCCTGGTCCAGGATCAGCGACTGGAACCAGGGCGACAGGTCCTGGTGGATCACGTTCGCGGGAACCATCGGGATCTCGCGCTGGGCGCGGAAGCCGGCCAGCTTCTGGAAGCGCTCCGAGGACAGGATCGCCTCGCGGTACTGGTGGTTCTCGTCCTCGAGCCGCGCGATCTGGCCGCGCAGCTTGCCGTTCTCCTCGCGCACGCCCACCAGGGCGACGTAGTCGCTCCACAGGCCGCGCAGCTCCTGCACCGGCAGGGCGACCATCCGCTCCAGCGGAAGGGTCAGGTTCAGCACCAGGCGCGGCCCGATGCCGATGTCGGCCGGCCCGCGCTGCGACGCCATGCCGATCACCGACAGCGACGCGAGCAGCAGATAGAGGAGCGGATAGGCGTAGCGACGCAGCTGCTCGCTCAAGACGTTCCGCTTTCTCGTTTCCCGGGTCTTACGCCCGGTCCGTTACATCCCTGAGCAGGCTAGCGTCATCCAGGCAGCGCCCGCACCCCATCACCACCGCGGTGAACGGGTCCTCTGCCAACATGATCGGCAATCCCGTTTCCTCCCGTAGCAGAATGTCGAGGTTCGCCAGAAGCGCGCCGCCGCCCGAGAGCACGATGCCCTTGTCGGCGATGTCGGCAGCCAGCTCCGGCGGGGTGCGCTCCAGGGCGATCTTGGTCGCCTCGACGATCGCGTTCACCGGCTCCTGGATCGCCTCGCGCACGTCCTCGCTGTGCAGCTCCAGGGTCTTGGGCACGCCGGCGACCAGGTCTCGGCCCTTCACGATCAGCGAGCGCTGCTCGTCGGTCGGGTAGGCGGAGCCGATCTCGATCTTGATCCGTTCCGCAGTGCGTTCGCCAATCAAGAGGTTGTACTTGCGCTTCACGTAGTTGAGGATCGCGTCGTCCATCTTGTCGCCGCCGACGCGCACGCTGTTGGCGTAGACGATTCCGGACAGCGAGATGATCGCGACCTCGGTGGTGCCGCCGCCGATGTCGATGATCATGTTCCCCGACGGCTCGGTGATCGGCAGGCCCGCGCCGATCGCGGCCGCCATCGGCTCCTCGATCAGGTACACCTCGCGCGCGCTCGCGGAGAGCGCGGACTCGCGCACGGCGCGTTTCTCGACCTCGGTGATTCCGGAAGGTACGGAGATCACAATTCTCGGCCGGAGCAGCGTCGAGCGGTTGTGCGCCTTCTGGATGAAGTAGCGCAGCATCGCCTCGGCGATCTCGAAGTCGGCGATCACGCCGTCGCGGAGCGGCCGCACCGCAGTGATCGAGCCGGGCGTGCGGCCGAGCATGCTCTTGGCCTCTTTGCCGACCGCCCGCACGCGGTGCTTGACCGTGTCCACGGCCACCACCGACGGCTCGCTCGAGATGATGCCCCGGCCCTTCGCGTAGACCAGCGTGTTCGCGGTGCCGAGATCGATCGCGAGATCGTTCGAGAACATGCCGAGCAGGCGGTCGAGCACCTTCAGCATCGCTGGCTCACCTCGTTGGCGTAAGTGGAGGGCGTAAGTACCGGCGGAATCGACGGATCCCGCCATGCGCGACGTGCCGCGCGATTCTACGAGCGATGCGGATTCGGCGCAAGCGCGAGCCTTGTGCGAAGCTCGAAAAACGGCAGCTTGCCGCGAGCTTCGAGGAGGTTCCAATGGGTCGGATCGGGATCTGGCTGCGCAACCTGGCCATCATCGCCGTGCTCGCCACGTTCGCGTTCCTGTTCGGGCAGCCGCAGGGCTCCGATCCCGCGTCGGCGCCGGTCGCCGAGGTGAACTCCGAGACGATCCCGCGCGACGTGTACGAGTTCTTCCGCGAGCAGAACCAGCAGGCCTTCGGCCAGTTCGAGCAGCAGGGCGTGACGGCCGAGCAGCTCTCGAACATCGTCGACCAGCAGACGCGCTCCTCGCTGCTGCGCCGCTACGTGATCTCGCAGGAGGCCGAGTCACTCGGGCTCGAAGTCAGCGACGAGTCACTGAAGAGCGAGTTCCAGGCCACGCCCGCGCTGCAACGCGACGGCCGGTTCGACCGCGAGCTCGCCGAGCGGCTGATCTCGCGCACCGGCCTGGGCCCGCGCGAGTACGCCGCGCAGCACCGGCGCGACCTGTTGCAGCGCAACTTCACCCGCTTGGTCGCGGCGCCGGTGCGGATCTCCGACGCCGCGGTGCGCGACGAGATCCTGCGCGAGCAGACGCGCGTCAGCCTGCGCTACGCCACCGCGAGCAAGGCCGCCTTCCGCGAGCGCGCTTCGATCGGGCCCGACGACGCCAAGGCGCTGGTGGCGAGCTCGCCCGACCGCGTTCGCGCCGTCTACCAGGTTCGCAGCGCCGAGTTCTCGAAGCCGGAACAGGTGCACGCGCGGCACATCCTGTTCAGCGGCGACGACGCCGAGGCGCTCGCGATCTCGACGCGCGGCCGGCTCGACGCGGGCGAGTCGTTCGCCGATCTCGCCCGCGAGCTCTCGGCCGACGCCGCGACGCGAAAGGACGGCGGCGATCTGGGTCGCTTCCCGCGCGGCCGCATGATGGCGGCCTTCGACGAGGTCGCCTTCGGCCTCGAGCCCGGCAAGCCCAGCGGCCCGGTCAAGACCGATCGCGGCGTGCACCTGATCCTGGTCGAGGGCCGCGAGCCCGCGAGCCAGACCCCGTTCGAGGAGGTCGCGGAGCTTCTCGCGCTCGAGATCCTGCGCGAGGAGCGGGGCTACGAGGCGGCACGGAGCGCCGCGAATACGCTGGTTGCCGAGGTCGCCGCGGGAAAGCCGTTTGTCGCGGCCGCTGACGCTCTCGGGCTTCCGGTCGCGGTGACTCCCCCGTTCGGAATCCGCGAGGCGAGCGTGCCGGGGCTCGCGGCCGTCGCGGACCTGCGCCAGGAGGCCTTCGCGCTCGGCGCCGAGCGCCCGAACGCGGATCGGGTCTTCAGCGACGCCGAGAGCTTCTACGTGGTGTCGCTGCTCTCGCGCGAGGAGCCCGATGCAGCGAAGATCGAGGCGGAGGTCGGGGCCACGCGAGATCGCCTGCTACAGCGCGAGCGCGCGCTCACCACGGCCCTGTGGTTCACCGAACGGCTCGAGGAGCTCGAGGCCGAGGGGAAGGTCAGCCAGTTCCAGCTCGCCGCCCCGGGCTCCCGCTTCTAGGCCCCGGTTTCTAGAACGGGAACGAGCAGGAGCCCGAGGTTCCGGCCGTGCAGGTCAGCGGGCAGCTGGTGCACTTGGGGCCGGCGGCCTTGCCGGAGAGGCCGCGGTAGACGGCGAGGTCCCCAGAGCCGATCAGCGCGCCGGTCTCGTCCAGGTCGTAGCGCGCGCAGGGCTGATTTCCGGCGGTGCCGCAGTTGTCGCCGGTTCGGCTCTTGCCGCTGGCCGTCCGGTACTGCGCCAGGTCGGACGAGCCCACGAGCGCGCCGGTGGCCGTGAAGTCCGCGTCGCAGAGGTTGCCGTAGCCGTCGTGGTCGTCGTCGCGCTGACCTCCCGTGAGCGTTGCCCACGGATTGGCGGCCAGGAAGCCCTCGGCCACGCGCGGATTCGGCACGTTCACGCAGTTGTCGCTCGCGTCCTCGACGCCGTCGCCGTCGGTGTCGGGGCCGCCGGCCGCCGCGGTCGCGAGCGTGTTGCCGGTGGTGACGGCCGCGGCCTGCAGGCTCGCGGTCACGTACAGGTTCCCCGATACGGTGACCGAGCCGGGCGCGGACGCCGAGACCACGAGCGTCCCGATTCGGTGTATGCCGAGCTCGCCCGTGGTGGGCACGCCCCCGTTCGCGCGCAGCACATTGCCGGAGATCGCCGCGACCACGTCGGAGCCGGGCCCCGTGTCGGGAGTGAAGCTCTGCAGGACCACGCCCGGGCCGGACGTGGAGACGTGCACGTCCCAGCCGCAGACCTCTTCGCCGTTGCCAGAGAGACACGCGTTGCTCGACGATGCCGTCGAGCCGCCCTGGTAGAAGAGATGCAGCGACACCGGCGGCCCGCCGACGGTGATCGACGCCGGCGGCGAGCCCGTCGCCCCGGTGTTGCTCGGATCCTGGAACACCGCGACCGCAGCAATCGACGCGGCGGGCAGCGCGAGCGCGAGCACTGCGAACGCGAGGGCGAGAGAGCTGCGCAGCATGGCTTTCCTTCCGGTGGCCGGGTCGCGAGACGCGCGACGGCGAATTGAATCTGAACACGCGAGGTCAGCGCGGTCAAGAGACGCGCGCGAGACGCGAGAAAGACAAAGGGGCGGTGTCGCTTGCGCGACACCGCCCCCGCGAGACCGCCAGGCGATCTCTAGAGTCAGAGAATCAGGCCGAGCGGCGAACGAAGCCGAGCGCCGCGAGACCCAGACCGAGCAGCACCACCGAAGCCGGTTCCGGCACGGGCGGAATCGGAACCACGGTGATCGAGTAGTCGAGGATCGCAACGAGGTTGTTGTCGAACACCGCGTCCTGACCCGCCTGGACCTCAGGACCTTCGAGCGTCACCGGGCCGCCCGTGCTCGCGAAGGTCGCGAGCAGAACGTCCTGCGCACTCGCCGCCGCGATCGTCCCCGCCGCGCTGGCGTTGCTGATGATCGCGAAGTTCAGGCCGATCGAGAGCGGATCGATCGTGAACGAGCTGTCGCCGACGCTGATCCCCGTGTTGAGCGGGTTCAGGGTCATCGCCGTCAGATTTCCCGACGTCAGCAGGTTGACCGCGCCGAGGTTTGCCGCCCCGTTGTTGTCGACCGTCAGCTGCCAATTGTTCCCGGCGACCTCAGTCAGAAAGATGTCGATCTGCGCTGCGTTCGCAGCCGATCCGAGCACCAGTCCGGCCGCGAGCGCGACCACTGCCAGTAGCTTCTTCATACCTAGTTCCTTCCCTCCAGTGAATTTGGACTCTGCCAGAACCCGTCGATGCGAAATCTGTCTCGAGCCCCTGCGCTGCACCTTGAAGCGCAGCCTACCACATCGAAAACCTCCTGGGTCAGATTTCCAACGATTTCCCGCCGGAAATCTGACCCAGGAGAACCCTTCCCCTATCTCAAGGCGTGAACACGAAGACGCAGGACCCGGCCGTTCCAGCCGTGCAGGGGAGCGTGACCGAGCTCGTTCCCGTGCAGTGCGTGGTGCATCGCGGACCGGCAGCCTTGCCGCTGAGCCCACGATAGATGGACAGATCGCCCGAGCCGATCAGAGCGCCCGTCTCGTCCAGGTCGTAGCGAGCGCAGGGGTGCGTCCCCAGCGTTCCGCAGGTGTCGCCGGTGCGGCTCTTGCCGCTGCTCGGCCGGTACTGGGCCAGGTCGGCCGAGCCGACCAGTGCGCCGGACGCCGTGAAGTCGCCGTCGCACTTGTTGCCGAACCCATCGTGGTCGTCGTCCCTCTGGCCGCCGGTGAGCGTCGCCCACTGGTTGGTCGAGAGGAAGTTCGAGGCCACGCGCGGGTTGTTCACCCGGGTGCAGTTGTCGCAGGCATCGCCCACGCCGTCCGGCGGGATCTCGAGACCACCGGCACCATCGAGCTGCGTCGTGTTGGCCACGGTCGGGCAGTTGTCGCAGACGTTGCCGACCGTGTCGGCGTCGCCGTCGGCCTGGTCGTTGTTCGCGACCGCCGGACAGTTGTCGCAGGCGTCACCGAGGTTGTCACCGTCGGCATTCGCCTGGGTCGGGTTCGCGACCGCCGGGCAGTTGTCGCAGACGTCGCCCACGGTGTCGACATCGCCGTCCGCCTGGTCGTTGTTCGCGACCGCCGGACAGTTGTCGCAGGCGTCACCGAGGTTGTCACCGTCGGCATTCGCCTGGGTCGGGTTCGCGACCGCCGGGCAGTTGTCGTTGTTCTGGCACACGCCGTCTGCGTCGGCATCGCCGCCGAGCCCCGCGCACGGATCGCCGTCCGTCGTGGTGCACTGCGGGCCCGCGTTGGTGAGCGGGCACACCGTCGTGTTGACCTTCACCAGGATGTCCGTGCTGCGGTCGACGAACAGCCTGATGTCGCGCGCCGTGAAGGCCGCCGTCGTGTTCACGGTCGGCGGGTTCTGCGAGCTGCCGAAGTAGGCCACCACGGCCGGCGCCGCGTCGCGGTACTTGAACCGCGAGGCGGTAGCGGGCTTGGAGGCCGCTCCGACGGTGTACATCAGCGCGCGATCGTCCTTGCCGGTGTTGTAGAAGCCGTCGGTCTTCAAACCGGCGGTCGTCTTGCCGAGGCGCTGATCGCAGGCCGCAGCACCGTTCAGCACGTTCACGTTGTCGCCGATGCAGCCCGGGATACCGTCCGGACCCGGGCCGATCTCGTAGACGAGCGCCCAGTCGCTGGTGTACGTGCCACCCGCGTGCGTGTAGCTGAAGGCGTCTTCGCCGCCGCTGACGACCGTTCCACCCTGCTCGGCGGCCCAGGAAACCGGAAGGCCGCCCGCACAGCAGGGCTCGGCGATGTTCAGGGCGGTGCCGTTCGGGAACGTCCCTCCGGCGCCAATTCCGCTCGCGAACCCGCCAAGGCCGCCATCGACCGGCCCGAGGTCGGCAAGGTCCACGGTGGATCCCGCCTCGCCAGCGATGTCGCGGAAGTCCGCGGCCGCGTTGCCGGTGGTTCCGACGACGAACAGCGGCACCCGGATGTCGGCCGGCTGGCCCGCGATGTTGCCGATGCGCTGGCCCGCGACCAGATCGAGTTCGGACCGGCCGTGCGTGTTGTAGCCGACCGGCAGACCGAGCGGGTTCGTGGTTGCATCGTACGGGCCGTTGCACGCCCGGCAGCTGCTGCCGTTGCTGGGCGCGACCGCGCAGGCCGCGTCACCCGCCGTGCCAGGAACGCACGCTCGCGGGCCGTTGTTGCAGCGGCCGACCTCGCCGGGGGCGTTGCCCCAGCCGCCGATCCGGCAGCGCAGGTCCGTGTCGATCAGGTAGGTCATCGACGTGGTCGCGGTGGCGCCGATCACGTCGCGCGTACCGGCCTGCCGACCGGCCGCCTCTTCGCCGCTCTGGATCGCGAGCTGGAGGCCCGCGTTCGGGTCGGCGAGACCGGCGTCGACGAACGCCTGCAGCTCCATCGTCGAGATGTCGAAGTCCTTGTTGCAGTTCGGCGGACAGACGCGCTGTCCACCGGAGGTGTAGGCCGTGACCTGAGCGGGCGTGAGGTCGGAGCCCCAGAGGAAGCTCACGCCGTCGCGCGCGAGCTGATGACAGTACAGCCCTCCGGTGAGCGTAAGCTCGGGTCCCCAGCCGACGACCGGGTCGCACGGGTAGGTCACGATGTGGACGTTGTAGGTACCGGTGACCGCCGCCGAGGCGAACCCGGTGTCGCTCCAGTACGAATCGCCGTACACCTTCATCTTGCGGACGTCGACCACGGTGCCGATCGTCGGGTGGGTGTAGGGGCCGATCTCGCGCGCGTCGGTCGTGCGGACCGGGTGGATCGGTCCGGTTCCCTGTGCGGGCGAGCGGGCGACGCTACCCGCGTCGCGCTGCGGATCGAAGTTCGTGGGCGGGTTCTCGATCGCGTACGGCGGCGAGCTGTTCGGCGTCGCAGAGCCGTTGGTCGAGGGGCCCATGTTCGCGAACGTCTGCGAGCCGGCGCCGCCGGTCTTGATCTCGGTGCCGAGACCCACGCCGAGGCCGCCGTGTCCGCGGGTCGGATCGCCGTCGGAGCAGACCGAGAGGCTGCCGCCGCAGATCGCGATCTCGAAGTCCGCGGCCGCGGAGTTCGTGCCCTGGCACGAGCACTGCCCCGCATAACCGGAGGCGAGCTCGCCGTACACGGAGGTGGTCAGATCGCAGGTGCCGTCGCCGCCCGGGGCGTTGGTGCACTGCGCGTCGTTCAGACAGCCGACCTTGTTGGCGTTCGCGCTGCCGTTGCAGCGACCCGCCCAGTGCGGCCATACGCAGCTGGTGCTGCCCGGACCCACGCCGGAGGTCAGATTGCCGTAGGTGCAGCGACCGGCCGGGACGATCTGCAGATTGCAGAGCTGGTCCGGGTTGTCGGAGCAGCGGGCGCCCGTCGTCGTGAAACAGCCCAAGCCTGTGTCACACGAGTTCGCATTGGAATCGATCGTGAGGTTGCTGCCTCCTATGCCGACCGCTTCGTACGGAAACAAGTCCGCACGCGCCGACAGGGCCACGGACCCCGTCAGAACAAAAAGCGCGAAAAGTCGTAAAGCGACCATTTCCCCTCCCCTTGAAATCATGAACTCCCTCGGCGCCACGAGCGCTTCGAAACCCTCTCACACCCGGAATTGGAATCCAAGCCTTTTCTGGGGCTGGATCCCCACTCCGCGAGAGGTAGCTCCTGCATGTAGGGTGGCGGGCACCCGGGGAATGTGGCGCGTTTTTCCCACCCGGGCGGCGATCCGCAGCAACAGAAAGCCCCTGGAGACCTTCCGATCTCCAGGGGCTCTTGCCTTCCGACTGCGTCCGGCTCGCGGCTTAGAGCTCCGCGAACGCCTCGAGCAGCCGCTGCTTGGAGGAGTGTCGCAGCTTCTCGATCGCGCGCGCCTCGAGCTGGCGCACTCGCTCGCGCGACAGGCCGAGCTTCTCGCCGATCTCCTCGAGCGTGTGGTCCTGCTCGCCCTTCATTCCGAAGCGCCAGCGCAGGATGTTCCGCTCGCGCTCGTTCAGCTGCGAGATCGACTCTTCGGTCGCGCGCTCGAGCCGCAGTCGGTCGAGGCTCTCGAGCGGAGAGACCGTGCCGGGATCCTTCACGAAGTCCTTCAGCACCTTCGAGTCGGTGCCCTTCACCTGCGTCTCGAGGGAGACCGGCTCGCGGGTCATCTTCTGCAGCCGCTCGGTCTGCTCGACCGTGATCTTCAGCTCCTTGGCGAGCTCCGAAGTCTTCGGCTCGCGCCCGAGCCGCTTCGAGAGCGCGTTGTAGGTGCGGTAGTACTTGAGCAGCGTGTCGTGCATGTGGCTCGGGATGCGGATCGTGCGCGACTGGTTCTGGATCGCGCGGATCAGCGCCTGCCGGATCCACCACAGCGCGTAGGTCGAGAACTTGTGGCCGCGCCGGTAGTCGAACTTCTCGACCGCGCGGATCAGCCCGAGGTTGCCCTCCTGGATCAGGTCCTGGAAGGCGATGCCCATGTTCCGGTAGTCCTTGGCGATCGCGATCACGAGCTTCAGGTTGTGCTGCACGAACTTGTTCTTGTGGAACATCAGCCGGTCGTAGGCGAGATCGACGCTGTCCATCCGCTTGATGAACTCGGGCGCTCGCACGCCCATGCCGATCTCCACCTCGCGCAGCTGCTTGCGCAGCGTGCGCAGATCGCGCTCGCGATCGACCTTGCCCTTCTCGGTCTTGGGCGCGCGCTTGGGCGACTTCAGGTCGCGAATCTGCCGCTCGTAGCTCGCCATCGTGTCGCGCCCGCCGCGGAGCTTGCGGCGGATGCGCTCGAAGATCTGCATCGACAGATCCGCCTCGCGCAGCGCCTTCTGGATGCTCGCGCCGAGCTTGTCGAGCGCGACCTTGTCTTCCTTACCGGAGGCAGCGACCTCGTCGTACTTCGCGAGCAGCGCCTCGACCTTCTTCAGGCACTTGTCGAGCTTCTCGCCGCGCTCTTCGCCCTCGGGCGTGCCCGACCCGTAGGCCTCGGACATCTTCGCGGTCACGCGATTCTCGGTCTGCAGACCGCGCCAGATGTCGATCGCCTCGCGCCACGTGAACGAGACGGAGAGGATGCCGGAGCGCATCTCGTGGGTCGCCGACTCCATCTCCTTCGCGAGCATGACCTCTTCGTCCTTGGTCAGCGTCGGAATGCTCGCGATGTCGTTGAAGTAGGAGAGCAGCGTGTTGCGATTGCGCGCCGCCTCCTCGTCCGGATCCACGTTGGAGTGCTCCCGGTCGGTCGTCTTGCTCTCGGTCCAGCGTCCCTGGCTCATGGTTCTTGCCTTGATCTCCTACCCGGATCTGGCGAGGCCACCGTGAGATGCCTCGTGCCCGGGTCTCGTTTTCCGTGGTTCGCGCGGCGCCACCCCCGCAGCCCCGCTTGCGACCAGTCCCTGCGCCTCGATTCGACGCAGCGTGTCAAAATCTGCCTGCAAAAAAACGGCTCCACTCACACTCCGGCCGTCTCGCAAGACGCGCCAGAGGGGGGGCCGGTTCCGAAGAGCAGGCCTCGGTACCTGCTTTTCGTCGCGCACCCTATGAGACTTGAACCCCCCTGTCAAGAAGAGAACCCGCACGCGGCTTCTGACGCAGGCCGCCGTGCGCGGATTCAGGCGACTCGGGCGTTGTGGATCAGCTGCACGAACTCGGCGCGGGTCTTGGGATCG
>VGRW01000094.1 GCA_016875225.1 Deltaproteobacteria bacterium | reverse complement strand
CCCCGGAGCTCGTCTCATCCGCGTCGCCGAGCGTCGCGACGGGCCTTGGATCATCCGCGTTGCCTTGGGGCTGGACGAAGCTCAACGCTGGTACTGGAACCTGCGCCGAAACCTCGTCAGGTCTCTGCCATTGATCGCGGGCCTCGGCGCGCTGGCCGCCTGGTGGGTCGCGAGGCGCATGCTGCTGCCGATCGCGGAGATCATCGCGCGCGCCCGCAGCCTCGGCGCCCTTCCCGATGGGAGCTTGCCGCGAACCGGATCCGGAGACGAGGTCGACCGACTCGCCGCCGTGCTGAACGACCTGCTGCAGCGAATTCGGTCGGAAGTTCTGCGCGTTCACCGCCTGACCGCCGACGTCGCGCACGCGCTTCGCACGCCGCTGACCGCGATCCGGGGCAACCTCGAGCTGCAGATCGGGCGCGCCGACGCCGCGAACGTCGACGTGCTCGAGTCGTCGCTCGAGCAGGTCGACGAGCTGGTCCGGCTGGTGAACCAGCTGCTGCTGCTCGAGAAGCTCGAGGCTCGGCCACTCGATTCGAAGGGGTTCGAGCGCATCGAACTCGTCGAGCTCGCGCGGGGCCTGATCGATCACCTGCAAGTGATCGGCGACGAGCGTGGGGTCACGCTCTCCGTCGAGGGCGAGATCAGCTTCGTGCGAGTCGATCCCGGACAGATCCGCCAGGCGCTCGCGAACCTCGTCGACAACGCGCTCCGCCACACCCCTCGCGGCGGCAAGGTCGATGTCGAGATCCGTTCGGCCGACGGGGTGGCCGAGGTGCTCGTGGCCGACACCGGGCCCGGCATCGAAGCCGGGGATCTGGAGCGCGTCTTCGAGCGCTTCCACTCGACGGCAGGGGACCTGGCGGAGGGCACAGGACTCGGCCTGCCGATCGCGCGCGCGATTGCGCGCGCGCACGGTGGCGAAGTCCGGGCCTCTTCGCCGCGGGGCGCTCTGTTCACCCTCGAGCTGCCGCTCGCGGACGGATCCGATCGTTAGAGAACTCTCACCGGCCGCTCACCCGCGTCCAATCGGGCTGGCGCTGTATTTGCCGCCATGCCATCGCGGTTCCGCCCCGTCCTCTCGTTTGCGCTCACCTTGCTCGCTCTCTTCGCACTGACGCGCGCGGCGCTCCTCGCGCGCGTGATCTCCGAGGTTCCCGTCTCGCCGGCTCTGCTCTTGCGGGTCTTCGGCTTCGGACTCGCGTTCGACCTCGCCATGATCCTGTATGGGTGCGTGCCCTTCATCTGGCTGCTCGCGGCCGCGCCGGAGCGGCTCTTGCGGACGAACGCGCTTCGCATCGCTCTGCACGCGTTCGCAATCGCCGGGCTCTTCCTGTTCTGCTTTGCGGCGCTCGCCGAGTGGCTCTTCTGGAGCGAATTCTCCGCGCGCTTCAACTTCATCGCCGTCGACTACCTCGTCTACACGCGCGAGGTTCTCGGCAACATCCGCCAGTCGTATCCGGTGGCTCCGCTGCTCGCGGTCGTGCTCGTGGCGGCGCTTGCGCTCTGGGCGTTCTCGGTCCGGGCCGCGATCGAGGAGGCGACGCGGCGCGCCTCCGGAGGGAGAATGCGCTGGGCGCTCCCCCTGGCCGCGGGACTGGCCGCACTCGCCTGCTTCGAGCTCACGCCCGAGCGGCCGCCGCGAATCGACGAGAACCGGTTCGCGAACGAGCTGGCCGCAAACGGCATCTACAATCTGTTCTCGGCGTTTCGCAGCAATGAGCTCGACTATGCTCCGTTCTATCTCACCGAGGACCCGGCCGACGTCTCGCGCGAGCTCCGCTCGCTCCTGAAGGATCCGCGCGCGGCGTTCGCGAGCGACGACCCGGTCGGGCTCACCCGCGATGTCGCCGCAGCGCACCCCGAGCGCCCCCTCGACGTGGTGCTGATCGTCGTCGAGAGCCTCTCCGCGAAATTCCTCGGCGCGTTCGGCAACCGCGAAGGGCTGACGCCCAACCTGGACCGGCTCGCCGAGGAGGGCCTCCTCTTCACGAATCTGCGCGCAACCGGGACCCGGACCGTGCGCGGCCTCGAGGCGATCGCCCTGTCCGTGCCCCCGACGCCGGGCTACTCGATCGTGAAGCGGCCGCAGAACGACAACCTGTTCTCGCTCGGCACGGTGCTCCGCGAACACGGCTATCACTCGCGGTTCTTCTACGGCGGCTATTCCTACTTCGACAACATGGGGCCGTTCTTCGCCGGCAACGGCTTCGACGTGATCGACCGCTCGAGTCTTTCCGGCGACGAGGCGGACTTCGCGAACGCCTGGGGCGTGGCCGACGAGTTCGTGTTCCGCCGGGTCCTTCGCGAGGCGCGCCGATCGCACGAAGCGGGCGAGAGATTCCTGTCGCTGGTGCTGACCACCTCGAACCACCGCCCCTTCACCTATCCGGACGGCCGGATCGACATCGCCCCCGGTGAGGGTCGCGCCGGCGCGGTGAAGTACACCGACTGGGCCATCGGAAACTTCATCGAGCAGGCGCGCAAGGAGGAGTTCTTCGCCGACACCCTCTTCGTGGTCGTCGCAGACCACTGCGCGAGCAGTGCGGGCGAGCTCGACATCCCGGTCGATCAGTACCACATCCCCATGATCGTCCTCGCGCCGGGCCACGTGAGCCCCGGGCGAGTCGACCGTCTGGCCAGCCAGATGGACGTCGCGCCGACGCTCCTCGAGCTGCTCGGTTTCTCGTACCGGAGCCGCTTCTTCGGCCGCGACATCCTGTCGCTCCCGCGCGAGGACGAGCGCGCGCTGCTCGGAACCTATCAGCGGCTCGGCTACCTCAAGGGGGACATGCTGACGGTGCTCTCGCCGGTGCGCCGCGTAGACGTGTACCGAATCCAGCCGAACGGAGAGCAGACGCCGGTGATGCGGCGCGCTGCCGGCGCGGGCGTCGACGAGGCCGTCGCGTACTACCAGTCGGCGAGCGCGGCCTTCGCGCGATCGACGCACCAGGGCAGCGATTGACTTCCGACGCGTCGACACAGCGAGAGAGCTCGCTGCGCTTCCACGCGCTCCACGCCGGAATACCGGCGCTTCTCGCGCTCGTCGTGCTCGGTGTCTTCGAGACGACGAGCCTCGACCTCCGCATCCAGGATCTCTTCTACGACCCGGTGACGAGGACCTTCCCGATCCGCGTGCACACCTGGTTCGAGACGGTGTTTCACGACTTCGGAAGAATTCTGGTGATTCTGCTCGGCGTCGCGCTGGTCGCGGCGGTGCTCTGGTCTTTCCGACGGCCCGCTCTGCGCCGTTGGCGGCGCGGCTTCCTCTACGCGGCGCTGTGTCTGGCCGCCGGACCGGTCGCGGTCGCGCAGCTCAAACACAACAGCGCCATTCACTGCCCGAACGACCTCGAGATCTACGGCGGCGACCAGCCGTACGTCCGGATCTTCGATCCAGTGCCAGCGGGTCTGGAGCGCGGGCACTGCTGGCCGGGCGGACACTCCTCGGGTGGTTTCGCGATGATGTCGCTGTACTTCGTGTTCCGCCGCGCGAGGCCGCGGCTGGCCCGGGCCTGGCTCGGCGGAGGCTTCCTATACGGGTTCGGCCTCGGACTCAGCCGAGTCGTGCAGGGATCGCACTTCGTGTCGCACAACCTGTGGGCGGCGCTCGTGTGCTGGGCGATCGCGCTGGTCCTCTACGAGCTGCTCCTGCGCCGCTACGACGGGCTGAAGTTCGACTAGAGCAGGAATTCTGCTGCGCAGTAGAGGACGGCCGTCAGTATCAGGCCGGTGTGGATCGTGCTTGAGACCGTCGCGAGCCACTTCTGCGTCGTCGCCGTCCCCTTGAAGATGTTCGCCTCGAAGAGCACGACGAGCAGCAGCATGATCGCGAAGAAGGCGCCGTACTTCGGCGTCTCTTCGTTCACGAGCGTCAGGTGCCTGGCCGCGCCCATGAAGAAGAGCATCGGGATCGAGAAGAGCGTGTTCGTGCGCGACGCGCGGCCCGCGATCGGCGCTTGCTTTGCGGCTTCCGGGTTCGCCTGGCCGCCGGCGGCCACCGCTTCGGCCGACGCGATCGCGAGTCGCTGCCGCGGCATGATCACGAACCAGACGTTGAACCACATGAAGCTGCCCAGCGTTCCTCCCGTGAGGATCAGCGCGTAGTAGGGCATCGAGCCGGTTCCCGTGACCATGTGGGTGATCACGATCAGCCAGCCGGTCAGGTACGTGACCATCGCACCCCAGCGGAACCACCACAGGGCATTGGGCACGAGGCCGCGCATCATCGCGCTTCGCGCTTGTCCGCCGAGGTCGGTCGCGAAGTACGGAGTCTGAACGAAGTTCAGGTAGTACAGAATTCCGATCCAGGTGATGCCCGCGAGAAAGTGGATCCAGCGCAGCAGGAAGAGAAAGCCCTCTTGGGTGAAAAGTGACATGGCTGCTGGTCTCCTCTCATGAGTCTCGACGCGGAGCTATTCGATCCAAGCCGCCGGGGCTTGTCAATCATCATGGATGCCGGGGAGTCAGCCGGATTTCGGGCGGACTAGCGGCCGCGGGTCTTGTCGGCGAACGGGAACGCGCGCCGCAGGGCTCGGCTCTGGCCCACGGCCTTCAGCCCGTCCGCCGGCCGCGACGCGAACATCCTGCGCGTCGGCACGAAGACGTCGCCCACCTTCTCGGCGCAGTATTCCGGCTTGCAGCCACACGAGCAGCGGTCGCTCCCCGCGCACGCCCCGCAGCAGAACCACTCCCCGTCCTTCCTCGTCGACGCGTAGCCGAGCGCGCACCCGCAGTGCGTGCACGTCCCGACCACCGGCGCCCGTCCTTCCATCTCGCTCATCCTGCTCCCATCCTCTCCTATCGATCGGAAATCTTCGCGACCTCCACAAGTGGGAGCGGGGGGCGCGCGCGGGGCCGGCCCTCGACGAGGAGGGTCGAAGGTCCTCCGGAGGGGACCCCCGAGGAGAGGCCGGCCCCGCGCGCGCCCCCCGCTCCCACACAATCGGCCTCGCCCGAGAGTGAAGTAGAATCCCCGACCGATGAAGATCTACACGAAGGGCGGGGACGCCGGGCAGACCTCCCTGTTCGGCGGCGAGCGGGTGAGCAAGAACGCGCCCCGGGTCCGGGCGTACGGGGATGTCGACGAGCTGAACTCCGTGCTCGGCGTGGCCGGAAGCGAGATCGACCACGACGACCTGCAGGCGATGCTGCGTGTGATCCAGTCGTCGCTCTTCGACCTCGGAGGCGAGCTTGCGACGCCGGCGCCCGACGCGACTGCGGAGAGAGCAGCGGGCTCGGCGCGAATCAGCGATCGCGACGTAGCCGAGCTCGAAGGCTGGATCGACGCCCTCGAGACGGAGCTCGCGCCGCTTCGGAACTTCATCCTGCCGGGGGGAGTGAAGGGCGCGGCGCTGCTGCACCTGGCGCGCACGGTCTGCCGTCGGGCCGAGCGCGAGGTGATCGCGCTCGGCGAGAGCGAAGCCGTGGCCGCGGTGCTGATCCGCTACCTGAACCGGCTCTCCGACCTGATCTTCGTGATGGCGCGCGTGATGAACCGTCGCGCCGACGTGGCGGAGCCGCAGTGGATCGGACGCGAGCGATGAGCCCGATCGACTACGCGAAGCTGCTCGTCTCGATCGGCGCGGTCGAGCTTCGCACCGACCCGGCGACCTGGTTCACCTGGGCGTCGGGCGAGCGCGCTCCGATCTACTGCGACAACCGCGTCGTGATCTCGTACCCGGCCGTGCGAACGCAGATCGCCGACGGCCTCGCCGCCGCGATCCGAGGCGCGCATCCGGATGCCGAGGTGATCGCGGGCACGGCCACGGCCGGGATTCCGCACGCCGCCTGGGTCGCCGAGCGGCTCGAGCTGCCGATGGTCTACGTGCGCGGCAGCGCGAAGGACCACGGCAAGGCGAAGCGCGTCGAGGGCCGGGCGCTCCGTGGCGAGCGCGTGGTGCTGATCGAGGATCTGGTCTCGTTCGGGGGCAGCGCGCTCGCGGCCTGCGAGGCGCTCGAGGCCGAGGGCGGCAAGGTGATCGGGGTGCAGGCGATCTTCAGCTACGGATTTCCGAAGGCCGCCGAGCGATTCGCGGCAGCCGGCGTGCCGGTGCAATCGCTCACCGGATACGACGCGCTGCTCCAGACGCTCGAGCTCGACCTCGTCACGAAGCGAGCGCTGCTCGCGTGGCGAGAGCGCTGAACGCGTCGAGCGCCGAGCCCGGAGTCGCGGCGACCAGCGCCTCGGCGGACTTGCCGCCGCCGACGCGCTCGATCCCGAAGCTCCCGTAGCGACGGACGAAGAGCTCGAGCGCCCAGGCGGCGCGCGCGCGCGCGCGGCGCAGCTCGAGCTCGCCGTGCAACAGGTGTTCGCGGTGGCTCGCGATCGCGGCGGCGAGCTCCGAGATGCCCGCGCCCGTCTGGCTGCTCGCGCCGATCACGGGGGGGCGCCAGGCGCCGGGCGCGAGCGTCGACAGGGCCAGCCAGCCCTCCAGGTCCGCGCGCGTGCGCGCGGCCTGCGCGCCGAGGTCCCATTTGTGGACCACGAGCACGTCGGGAATCTCGAGGATGCCCGCCTTCATGAACTGCAGCGTGTCGCCCGATCCGGGCTGGAGCACGAGCACGACCGTCTCCGCGACGGTCTCGACGTCGATCTCGCTCTGTCCGACGCCGACGGTCTCGACCAGGACGGTCTCGAACGCGGCTCGAAGCACGGCGACCGCGGCGCGCGTCGCCGGCGCGAGTCCGCCGAGCTGGTCCCGCGCGGCCATCGAGCGCACGAAGACGCGCTCCTCCGGGCGAAAGCGCAGGCGCGCACGGTCGCCGAGAAGCGCGCCTCCGGATCGTCGGCTGCTCGGATCGATCGCGACCATTCCCACGCCTCGCCCGCCTTCGAGGAGCTCGGGGATCAGCGCCCCGGCGAGCGTCGACTTCCCGGCGCCGGGTGGTCCGGTCAGGCCGACGACCGCGTGCGTGCGCGGCGTCTCGGCTTCGAGCCTTCCCACGAGCTCGCGCGTCGACGCGAGTGACTCGGGGCGGGAGTCCTCGACGCGTGCCAGCGCCGAGGCGATCGCGGTCGCCTCGCCCGAGCGCACGCCGCGCACGAGCGCATCGAGCTCCGTGTCAGGCGACGCCATGCGCCGCGGCGGCGATTTCGACCATCTCGCGCAGGATGCGCAGCACGTCGTAGTCGCGGGGCGTGTAGACGGCGGCGATTCCCTCGGCACGCAGCTTCGCTGCGTCCGCCTCGGGGATGATTCCTCCGACGATCACGGGAACCCGGGCGCGGCGCGCGATCTCGGGCGCGAGCGCCAGGTGCGACCCCGACAGGATCGAGAGCCCGACCAGATGCACGCCTTCCTGCAGCGCGGCGTTCACGATCTCGTCGTTCGTCATCCGGATTCCCTGGTAGACGACCTCGAGCCCCGCGTCGCGTGCGAAGATCGCGATCTGCTCCGCGCCGCTCGAGTGCCCGTCGAGTCCGGGCTTGCCGACCAGGAGCTTGAGCCGCCGTCCGAGCGCCGCGCTGACCTCGTCCACGCGCTTGCGCAGCGCTTCGAGCTGCGAGGCGTCGGAGCGCGGCACGGCCGCCGCCTCGATCCCCGTCGGCGCGCGGTACTCGCCGAAGACCGCGCGAAGCGCGTCCGCCCACTCGCCGGTCGTGACGCCCGCGTGCGCGCAGCGAACCGAAGCCTCCATCACGTTCGCGCCTGCGGCGAGTGCGTCGCGCAGGGCGCGCAGCGCCGAATCGACCTCGGCCTTGCTCCGCGCCGCGCGATGCGCGCGCAGGCGCTCGATCTGTTCGCGGCCCTGCGCCTCGTCGACCGACAGGATCGAGTCGCTTCTCTGCAGAAGCGGCGAGGGCTCCGCCTCGCGGAAGCGATTCACGCCCACGACGACCCGCTCGCCCGACTCGATCGCGGCCATGCGGCGCGCGTTCGACTCCACCAGCTCCCGCTTCATGTAGCCGGACTCGACCGCAGCGACCGCGCCGCCCTGTGCGTCGATCCGCGCGATCTCGGCCCAGGCGGCGGCCTCGATCTCGGCGGTCTTCCGCTCGATCACGATCGAGCCCTCGAAGATGTCCGGGTACTCCAGCACGTCCGTCTCGTAGGCCAGGATCTGCTGGATCCGCAGCGCCCACTGCTGGTCCCACGGACGCGGCAGGCCGAGCGCCTCGTTCCAGGCGGGAAGCTGCAGGGCCCGGCAGCGCGCGTCGCGCGAGAGCGTCACGCCGAGCGCCTCCAGGGTGATCCGCGGGACGTTGTTCTCGGGCTGCGCCTCGGTGAGCCCGAGCGAATTCACCTGCACGCCGTAGCGGAAGCGGCGCTGCGCCTCATCGGTCACGCCGTAGCGCTCGAGGCCGATCCGCTCCCACATGCGCGTGAACGCGCGGAGCTTGCAGATCTCCTCGATGAAGCGGATCCCGGCGTTGCAGAAGAACGAGATTCGCCCGAAGACCGGGCCGAGCTTCTCGCGCGGCACGCGCACCGAATCGAGCACGGCCATGGCGTTGGCGAGCGAGAACGCGATCTCCTGGACCGGCGTCGCGCCGACCTCCTGCAGGTGATAGGAGCAGACGTTGATCGGGTTCCACTTCGGAACCTGCTCGACGGTCCACTCGATCGTCTGGCGCGTCAGGTCGAGCGAGGGTCGCGGCGGGAACACGTAGGTTCCGCGCGACAGGTACTCCTTCACGATGTCGTTCTGCGTGGTGCCCTGGAGCGCGCTGCGCGCGACGCCGCGTCGCTCCGCCACCGCGACGTACAGCGCGAGCAGCCACGCGGCCGTCGCGTTGATCGTCATCGAGGTGTTCATCCGCTCAAGCGGAATTCCCGCGAAGAGCTGCTCCATGTCGGCGATCGATCCGATCGGCACGCCCACCTTTCCGACTTCGCCTGCGGCGAGCGGATGGTCCGCGTCGTAGCCGGTCTGCGTGGGCAGATCGAACGCGATCGACAGTCCCGTCTGCCCCTTGGCCAGATTCTGGCGGTACAGCTCGTTCGACGCGCGCGCGTTCGAATGGCCCGAGTAGGTGCGGAAGATCCAGGGTCGCTCGGTCACCAGATCCCCTAGCCGCCGAGCGCGGATCTCGCGAAGGCGCAGATCGAGGCGACCGCGCGCTCGCCGGCGTCGATTCCCGGAAAGACCATGAAGTCGTGCGGCATTCCGGCGTACGACTGGAGCTCCACCTTGCGCCCGGCCTGCTCGAGCTTGCGGGCGAAGCGCACCCCGTCGTCGAGAAGCGGGTCGATCCCTCCGACCACGACGAGCGTCGGGGGAAACTGCGACAGGTCTGCGCGAAGCGGGCTCGCGAACGGATCGCTCCAGTTCTCGGGACGCACGTAGCAGTCGCGGAACCAGGTCATGATCTCGGTGTCGAGCACTCCGTCCTCCGGACCGAACGTGCGAAGCGAATCGGAGTCGAGCGCCATGTCGGTCCAGGGGCAGAGGAGCAGGGCGGCCGTGGGCGGCGCTTCGCGCGCGGCGATCAGCCGCAGGCAGACCGCGGCCGAGGCGTTGCCTCCGGCCGAGTCTCCCGCGACCGCGATTCGCGCGGGATCGCCACCGAGCTCGCGCGCGTTCGCGCGGACCCAGCGAAACGCGGCCAGGCAGTCGTCGAGCGGCGCGGGGTAGCGGTTCTCGGGGGCGAGTCGGTAGTCGACGCTGACCACGATCGCGCCGACGCCGACGCAGAGCTGCTTGGTCAGCTTCTCATGGGTCTCGGGGCTCATCACCACGTAGCCGCCGCCGTGGAAGAAGACGATCACGGGGAGCGAGCCCGACGGCTTCTCGGCTGGCGAGAAGACGCGCGCGCGAAGCGCTCCCGCGGGGCCGGGAATCCGGATCTCCTCCTCCTTTCCCACGGCAGGCGCGCCGGCGGCGAGAAACGGAGCGAGCGCCCCGAGCCCCTCGCGCACCGGCCCCGGCTCGAGCACGCGCTGCGCGCGGTTGGCGCCCATCATGTCGAACAGAAGCTTCACCTGGGGATCGAGCGGGGCGCGGGGGTCGGGCACGACGGGTCTCCAGCGGTCGGTTGGAGCCCTACACTAACATCCGTCCGAGCGGATGTGAGCCGCGAGCAGCGCCCGGAGCTTGGCCTGCAGCTGGTCGGACGTGAAGGGTTTGCGCAGGTAGTCCGTCGCGCCCGCCGCGACCGACTCCTCGATTTTCTCGAGGCAGCCCTCGGTCGTGATGATCAGGATGGGGACGTCCGGAGAGACGGTCGGATCCCGGCGCGCGCTGCGCACCAGGGACAGCCCGTCCATTCCTGGCATGTTGATGTCCGAGAGCACCAGGTCGAACTCGGACCCGCGAAGCGCGAGCAGGGCGCTCGCTCCGTCTGCGGCCTCGGTCACGCTCCAGTCGCCGAAACCCGCGTCGCGAAGGCCCTTCGCGATGATCTTGCGCATCGTCGCGGAGTCGTCCACGACAAGAACCCTGGGCATTCGATCTCCACAGAACGGGCGCACGCGGCCGTAGCTCGCTCTTCGGTCCAGGCGTGGCGGGGCTGAAGCGTCGGGAGCGCTTCAGGCGGGTACATGCGAGGTCGAGAAGAGAGGCGATGGCGCCGCACGAGCTCGCAGAGATCATCCGCAAGTCCACGCACAGCGTGTTCTCGACCATGCTCGGAACGGAGCTCGCTCCGCTCGAGGCGCTCGACGATCCCAAGCCGTTCATGGCGAGCGAGGTGATCGGCTTCATCGGCATGGCGGGCGACTTCGCCGGATACGTGTCGATCCACCTCTCGAAGGGGCAGGCCACCGACTTCACCGCACGCCTGATCGGCGTGGACGTCGACGAGATCACGTCGGAGGACGAGATCCGCGACGCCGTGGGCGAGATCACCAACATGATCGGCGGCAGCGTGAAGACGTCCCTCTCGCCCCTCGGGGTGGTCGAGATCGCGCTTCCGACGGTGCTGATGACTCCGAAGGCGGATCTTCGCGTCCAGGGCGCGCGCGGGGTCGCCGTGCCGTTCGAGGACTACACGGGCGTGTTTCACGTCGATCTGATCCTGAGCGACGGCCTGGATCCGAGGCGAAACGGCTGAACGGAGCTATCCTCCGGCGATGAAACGCGTCGCCCTGGCTCTGGTTCTCGCGCTCTTCGCAATGACCGCGTCCGCGCAAGACGAGGTAGAGCTCGAGCGCGCCCGCGCGGCCCACGAACTCTCACGCGAGCTGATGAGCCCGTACTGTCCGGGCCGCACGCTGGCCGACTGCCCCAGCCCCGACGCTGGAGCGGTGCGCGAGGAGATCCGCGATGCGCTTCGCGCCGGTGAGTCGAGCGAGGCGATTCGCGCGCGCATCGAGCAGCGCTTCGGCCAGAAGGTGATCGGCGTACCTACGTCGATGCTCGGCTGGCTGATCCCCATCCTTCTTCTCGTTGCCGGCGCCGTCGTGCTCGCGATCGTGTTGCGCCGCGCGCTGAATCGTCCCGCGCTCTCGCCGCGCGTCTCGCCCGAGATGGTGACGCGCCTCACACGAGAGCTGCGCGACCTGGAGCGCTAGCGAGCTCCGCATCTCTCGCGCGCAGCTTCGCGCGCAGCCGTGAGCACTGGCCAGGTTTCTCTCGCTCGAAGCGGATTCATCGCTCTGCGAGTGAGAGGCGTCACGGTGTAGTTTTCGAGATCGCCGATCTCTACAGGCGATGGAAAAGCGTTTCGTTTCGCACCTGCTCTCGTCGGCGTTCGTGATCCTGGCTCTCGTCGCCGCCGCTCCCGCACAAGCGCAGCTTCGCAGCCACGAGCTGCGCTTCGTTCCTCCGACCGATGCGCGCGTCGTCGGGTTCCACGTCTACGTGAGCGCGGGCTCGATGTCCTTCGCGGATTGGCGCGACGACGTGAACCACATCCCGCCCGTCGACGCGAGCGGCGCGGCCTCGTTCGTGCTGACCGACCTGGAAGCGTACGACGACGTGTTCATCGCGATGAAGTCGTACGACGAGGCCGGCCAGGAGTCCGCGTTCTCGAACCAGATCGTGCTCGCTGCCGTGCAGGAGTGCGCGACGACCGGTTGCAACGACGGAAATCCGTGCACCCGCGACACCTGCACCGCGACCGGCTGCGCGTTCGATTTC
>VGRW01000093.1 GCA_016875225.1 Deltaproteobacteria bacterium | reverse complement strand
CCCCCGCGGCATGACCGTCGACAACGCGAACGCGCTCCGCGCCAAGCTTCGCGCGGCGGGTGGCAAGCAGATCGAGTATCGCGTCGCGAAGAACACGCTGCTCACGATCGCGACCCGAGGCACGCCGCACGAACCGATCGCCAGGCACCTGCAGGGTCCGACCGCGATCGCGATTGCGTTCGAAGAGCCCTCGGCGATGGCGAAGGTCCTCGTCGCCTACGCGAAAGAGAACGAGAAGTTCCGCATCAAGGGGGGAGTCGTCGACGGGGAGCTCGTCGATCCGGCCGGCGTGGCCGTCCTCGCGCAGCTTCCGAGCAAGCTCGAGCTTCGCGGCATGCTCGCCGGGACGCTCCAGTCCCCGCTTCGCAATCTCGCAGGCACGCTGCAGTCACTCCTCGGGCATCTGCGCAACGCTCTCGAACAGCGCCAGCAGAAGCTCGAGGCGAACTGAGTCCCGCAAACACCAGGTAGCCCCGGCTCCGGCGCACGTTGCGCCTTAATCCGATCCGGGCACAGGAGGCAAGTCCGATGGCAACCGTCGAAGAAATCTTCTCGCAGATCAACGAGCTCAAGCCCATGGAGATCGCTTCGCTCATCAAGAAGATGGAGCAGGAGTGGGGCGTCACGGCCGCTCCGGCCGCGGTCGCGGTGGCGGGGCCGGCTGCGGGAGCGGCCGCTGCGGCGGCGGAAGAGAAGACGGAGTTCGACGTCATCCTCGTTTCGGCGGGTGACAAGAAGATCCAGGTCATCAAGGAAGTCCGCGCGATCACCGGTCTCGGCCTGAAAGAGGCCAAGGACCTGGTCGAGGGAGCTCCGAAGCCCGTGAAGGAAGGCGTCTCCAAGGACGAGGCGGCCAAGATCAAGACGCAGATCGAAGCGTCGGGCGGACAGGTCGACATCAAGTGAGTCAGTGAGCGCGCAACGCGCGACATCACCGCATTTCAAGCGTTCGCAAACCAAGCCGGGATGACCGGCCCCGGGTTGCGCGTGCATTCGTGCGCGCATTCGGGAAGGGGAGGGTGAATGGAAGCTTCCTTCAATTCGGGGCGACTCCGGAAGGACTTTTCCAAGATACAGCGGATCATCGACATCCCGAACCTGATCGACATCCAGAACCGATCGTTCGAGCGGTTCCTTCAGGCGGACGTCGCGCCCGAGAAGCGCGAGTCGGTGGGTCTGCAGGCGGTCTTTCATTCGGTCTTCCCGATCCGCGACTTCAACGAGACGGCCTCGCTCGAGTTCGTCTCGTACACGCTCGAGAAGCCCAAGTACGACGTGCAGGAATGTCTGCAGCGCGGGATGACCTACGCCGCGCCGATCAAGGTCACGATCCGGCTGATCGTCTGGGACAACCCCGGAGAGGGTCACCAGAACATCCGCGACGTAAAGGAGCAGGAGGTCTACTTCGGCGAGATTCCGGTGATGACGGAGAACGGCACGTTCATCATCAACGGGACCGAGCGGGTCATCGTCTCTCAGCTGCACCGCTCTCCCGGCATCTTCTTCGACACCGGCCAATCGACGGCCGTCACGTCGGCGGGCAAGAAGCTCTACTCCACCAGAGTGATTCCGTATCGCGGCTCGTGGCTCGACATCGAGTTCGACCACAAGGACCTGATCCAGGTCCGGATCGACCGGCGGCGCAAGCTGCACGGAACGGTGCTGCTGAAAGCGCTCGGCTACTCGCCCGAGGAGCTGCTCTCGTTCTTCTATGCGCCGGAGCTGATCAAGATCGACGGCCGCAAGCTCTCGAAGAAGGTCTCCGCGCCCGAGCGGCTGCTCGGCCAGCGCGCCACCAAGTCGGTGAAGAGCGACGACGGCGAGACGATCGTCCGCGAAGGACGCAAGTTCACCCAGGCCGCGGTGCGCAAGATCCGCGAGGCGGGGATCGAGTGGATCCCGATCGGCCTCGATGATCTCGTGCGCGACGATGGCGTGAAGCGCGTCGCGCCCGAGGACATCGTCGACGAGACCACCGGCGAGGTCATCCTCGAGTGCAACGAGTCGATCACCGAGGAGATCCTCGAGGAGCTGCGCAAGCGCAACCTGCTCGAGTTCCAGCTGCTCTACCTCGATCCGGTCACCACGGGAACGGCGATCCACGACACGCTGAACGCCGACAAGACCATGACCAAGGAAGAGGCGATCATCGACATCTACCGGCGCCTGCGGCCGGGAGATCCACCGACGATCGAGACGGCGACCACCGTCTTCAACAACCTCTTCTTCAACCCGGAGCGATACGACCTTTCGCGCGTGGGTCGGCTGAAGCTCAACCACAAGCTCGGAGTCGACGTTCCGCTCGACGAGACCACGCTGCGCAAGGACGACATCCTGCTCGCGGTCAAGTACCTCGTCGATCTGAAGAACGGCGATCCCGACAAGCGCATCGACGACATCGACCACCTCGGCAATCGCCGCGTCCGCGTCGTCGGCGAGCTGCTCGAGAACCAGTACCGGATCGGTCTGGTCCGCATGGAGCGGGCGATCAAGGAGCGCATGAGCCTGCAGGAGATCGAGCAGCTCATGCCGCACGACCTGATCAACTCCAAGCCCGTCTCGGCGGTGATCAAGGAGTTCTTCGGCTCCAGCCAGCTCTCGCAGTTCATGGACCAGACGAACCCGCTCTCGGCGGTCACCCACAAGCGGCGTCTGTCGGCGCTCGGGCCCGGCGGTCTGACGCGCGAGCGCGCCGGCTTCGAGGTCCGCGACGTCCACAGCACGCACTACGGACGCATCTGCCCGGTCGAGACGCCGGAGGGTCCGAACATCGGGCTGATCGCGTCGCTCTCCACCTACGCGCGCGTGAACGACTACGGCTTCATCGAGACTCCGTACCGCGAGGTGAAGAACAACAAGGTCACCGAGAACGTCCGCTACCTGTCGGCGCTGGAAGAGGAGCGGGTCGCGATCGCGCAGGCGAACGCAGCCGTCGGAAGCGACGGCAAGTTCAAGAACGAGGTGGTCTCGGCGCGAGAGAACGGCGAGTTCGTGATGATCGGTCGCGAAGAGATCGACATGATGGACGTCTCGCCCAATCAGCTCGTCTCGGTGGCGGCCTCGCTGATTCCGTTCCTCGAGAACGACGACGCGAACCGAGCGCTGATGGGCTCGAACATGCAGCGCCAGGCGCTGCCGCTGCTTCGGACCGACGCACCGTTGGTGGGCACGGGAATGGAAGGCGTGGTCGCCCGTGATTCCGGGGCCACGATCGTCGCCAAGCGCAGCGGCGTGGTCGAGAGCGTCGATGCCTCGCGGATCGTGATCAAGCCGGATCCCGACGCCGAGGGCGCGGATGCCGCGCCGGACATCATCAATCTGATCAAGTACCGGCGCTCGAACCAGAACACCTGCATCAACCAGAAGCCGATCGTGAAGGTCGGGCAGCGGATCCGGAAAGGGCAGGTCATCGCGGACGGAGCCGCGACCGACCGCGGCGAGCTCGCGCTCGGCCGGAACATCCTGGTCGCGTTCATGCCGTGGGGCGGATACAACTTCGAGGACTCGATCCTGATCTCGGAGAAGATCGTCAAGGACGATCTCTTCACCTCGATCCACATCGAGGAGTTCGAGGTCGTCGCTCGGGACACGAAGCTCGGTCGCGAGGAGATCACCCGGGACATCCCGAACGTCGGCGAGGAGGCGCTCGCCGATCTCGACGAGAGCGGAATCGTGCGCATCGGCGCAGAAGTCCAGCCCGACGACATCCTCGTCGGCAAGATCACGCCGAAGGGCGAGACCCAGCTCTCTCCCGAGGAGAGGCTGCTCCGCGCGATCTTCGGCGAGAAGGCCGGGGACGTGCGGGACACCTCGCTCCGCGTCCCGCCGGGACAGAGCGGCACCGTGATCGGCGCGCGCGTCTTCTCGCGCCGCGGCACGGACAAGGACGATCGCGGTCGTTCGATCACCGACGCCGAGATCGCGAAGCTGCGCATCGATCAGGAAGACGAGATCCGGATCGTACGGGAATCCGCGCTGAACCGCGTACGGGAGCTGCTGATCGGCGAGCGCGCGAGCGTGCGCATGGCCGACGAGCGCAAGAAGGACGCCTGGCTGAATCCCGGCGACACGATCACGGAGGGACACCTGGCCGAGGTGCCGCGCCGCAAGTGGCGCGACATCCGAGTCGAGAATCCGGCGAAGCAGACCCGCATCGAGACGATGCTGGCCGCTGCCGAGGAACAGGCGAGCCTGATCAAGACGGTGTTCGAGGAGAAGATCGGGCGCCTGAAGAAGGGCGACGAGCTGCCCCCGGGCGTCTTCAAGATGGTGAAGGTCTACGTCGCCACGAAGCGCAAGCTCTCGGTCGGCGACAAGATGGCGGGCCGGCACGGCAACAAGGGCGTCATCTCGCGCATCCTGCCCGAAGAGGACATGCCGTACATGCCCAACGGCGAGCCGGTCGAGCTGGTGCTGAACCCGCTCGGCGTGCCGTCGCGAATGAACATCGGACAGATCCTCGAAACACACCTCGGCTGGGCTGCGCGCGGACTCGGCGAGCAGGTCCAGGCCCATCTCGACGAGCACTACTCGCCCGCGAAGATGCGCGATCGCCTGAAGACGGTGATGGCGAAGCCGGAGGCCAAGAAGATGGTCGACGGCCTCGCGGACGACGAGGTCATGGACATGGCGCGAAGGCACGTGCGCGGAATCCACACCGCGACTCCGGTCTTCGACGGCCCGACCGAGGCCGAGATCAAGGAGGCGCTCCGGGCCGGCGGCATGCCGGCCTCCGGCCAGACCGTGCTCTTCGACGGCCGCACCGGCGATGCGTTCCACGGCGACGTCACGGTCGGGATCATGTACATGATGAAGCTGCATCACCTGGTCGACGACAAGATCCACGCCCGCTCGATCGGGCCCTACTCGCTGGTCACGCAGCAGCCGCTCGGCGGCAAGGCGCAGTTCGGCGGGCAGCGCCTCGGCGAGATGGAGGTGTGGGCGATGGAGGCCTACGGCGCGGCCTATGCGCTGCAGGAGTTCCTCACCGTCAAGTCCGACGACGTGATCGGCCGCACGCGAATGTACGAGTCGATCGTGAAGGGCGATTGCGAGCTCATGCCGGGTCTGCCGGAGAGCTTCAACGTGCTGATCAAAGAGATGCAGAGCCTCGGGCTCAACATCGACCTGCTCGAAGACATCCAGTAGAACGGGAGAGCCGGAATGCGCGACCTCTACAATCTCTTCGAGAAGCCGAAGGATCCGCTCAGCTTCTCGGGCATGAAGATCACGATCGCCTCGCCCGAGAGGATCCGCGAGTGGTCGTACGGCGAAGTGAAGAAGCCGGAGACGATCAACTACCGGACGTTCAAGCCGGAACGCGACGGCCTGTTCTGCGCCAAGATCTTCGGGCCGGTCAAGGACTACGAGTGCAACTGCGGCAAGTACAAGCGCATGAAGCACCGCGGCGTCGTGTGCGAGAAGTGCGGCGTCGAGGTGATCCAGTCCAAGGTGCGGCGCGAGCGCATGGGTCACATCACGCTGGCCGCGCCCGTCGCGCACATCTGGTTCCTGAAGTCGCTGCCGAGCCGGATCGGCAATCTGCTCGAGCTGACGCTGAAGGATCTCGAGCGCGTGCTCTACTTCGAGTCGCACATCGTGATCGACGGGCTCGATTCGCCGCTGCGCCGGGGTGAGCTGCTGAGCGACGAGCGCTTGATGCAGTGCAAGGAAGAGTACGGGCCGAACGCGTTCAAGTACGGCATTGGCGCCGAGGCGATCCGCGAGATCCTCGCCAAGATCGAGGTCGACCAGGAGACCGTCACGCTGCGCACCGAGATGAAGGAGGCCACCAGCGAGGCGAAGCGCAAGAAGCTCGCGAAGCGCCTCAAGGTGCTCGACGCGTTCAAGGAGTCGGCGAACCGCCCGGAGTGGATGATCCTCGAGGTCGTCCCCGTGATCCCGCCGGACCTTCGGCCGCTGGTGCCGCTCGACGGGGGTCGCTTCGCGACCTCGGACCTGAACGACCTGTACCGCCGCGTGATCAACCGGAACAACCGCCTGAAGCGCCTGCTCGAGCTCAACGCTCCCGAGGTCATCATCCGCAACGAGAAGCGGATGCTGCAGGAGGCGGTCGACGCGCTATTCGACAACGGGCGCCGCGGCAAGGTGATCACCGGGCCGAACAAGCGCCCGCTGAAGTCGCTCTCGGACATGCTGAAAGGCAAGCAGGGTCGCTTCCGCCAGAACCTGCTCGGCAAGCGCGTGGACTATTCGGGCCGATCGGTGATCGTGGCCGGACCCGAGCTGCGCCTGCACCAGTGCGGCCTTCCCAACAAGATGGCGCTCGAGATCTTCAAGCCCTTCATCTACTCGAAGCTCGAGCAGCGCGGCTACGTGACCACGATCAAGGCCGCCAAGAAGATGGTGGAGAAGGAGCGCCCGGAGGTCTGGGACATCCTGGCCGAGGTGATCCAGGAGCACCCGGTGATGCTGAACCGGGCACCGACGCTCCACCGGCTCGGCATCCAGGCGTTCGAGCCCGTGCTGATCGACGGCAAGGCGATCCAGCTACACCCGTTGGTGTGCTTCGCGTTCAATGCCGACTTCGACGGCGACCAGATGGCCGTCCACCTGCCGCTCTCCGTCGAGGCCCAGATCGAAGCGCGCGTGCTGATGATGAGCACCAACAACATCCTCTCGCCGGCCAGCGGCAAGCCGATCATCACCCCGACCCAGGACATCGTTCTAGGCGCCTACTACCTGACGCGCGAGCGGCAGTTCGCGCAGGGCGAGGGGATGAGGTTCGCGTCGATCGACGACCTGCGCGCCGCGTACGACGCCGGCGCCGTCGATCTGCAGGCCGCGGTCGAAGCGCGAATCGAGGGCAAGCTGCAGAAGACCACCGTCGGGCGCGCGCTCTTCTTCGACATCGTGCCCGAGGGGGGGCCGTTCGAGCTGGTGAACCGCGTGATGGATCGCCGCACCCTCGGCGATCTGGTGAACGAGGTCTACCGCCGCGTCGGCAACAAGGCGACGGTCATCCTCTCCGATCGGCTTCGCACGCTGGGCTACGAGTTCGCGACCCGCGGGGGCATCTCGATCTGCATCGACGACATGAAGGTCCCCGCGACCAAGGCGAGCCTGATCGCCGAGGCGCAGGACGACGTCGGCGAGTTCCAGCGCCAGTATCAGGAAGGCCTGATTACCGACGGCGAGCGTTACAACAAGGTCGTCGATCGCTGGGCGGCCGTCACCGACGAGCTCTCGCAGAACCTGATGGCGGCGATCGCGCACGAGGACACGAAGGATCGCTCCGGTCGGACCGTCACGGTTCCGAGCATGAACTCGATCTTCATGATGGTCGATTCGGGCGCGCGCGGCTCCGCGCAGCAGGTCCGGCAGCTCGCAGGCATGCGCGGTCTGATGGCGAAGCCCTCGGGCGAGATCATCGAGCGGCCGATCCTGGCGAACTTCCGCGAGGGACTGTCGGTGCTCGAGTACTTCATCTCGACCCACGGCGCCCGCAAGGGTCTGGCGGATACCGCCCTCAAGACCGCGAGCTCTGGTTACCTGACTCGGCGTCTGGTCGACGTCGCCCAGGACATGATCGTGAACGAGATCGACTGCGGCAGTCTCGACGGCATCGAGATCCATCAGCTCGTCGAGGGCGGCGAGGTCATCGAGCGGCTCGGCGACCGCATCCTCGGTCGCGTCGCGCTCGCGGACATCAACGACCCCGTCACCAACGCGGTGCTCGTTCGGGCGAACCAGGAGATCGACGAGGACAAGGTGCGCAAGCTCGACGAAGCGGGTGTCGAGCACGTGACCATCCGCTCGGTGCTCACGTGCAACGCGCTTCGCGGTGTCTGCGCACACTGCTACGGACGCGATCTCGGCCAGGGCAAGCTCGTGAATCTTGGCGAGGCGGTCGGCGTGATCGCGGCGCAGTCGATCGGCGAGCCGGGTACCCAGCTCACGATGCGCACGTTCCACATCGGCGGAACGGCCACGCAGCGGGTCGAGCAGTCGCACGTCGAGGCGCGAAACGAGGGGCTGATCAAGTACCTGAACGTGGTGACGATCCGCGACAAGCACAACGCGATCATCGTCATGAACCGGAACGGCGAGATCGCGGTCGTCGACGCGACGGGTCGCGAGCGCGAGCGCTACCCGATCGTCTACGGCGCGAAGCTCCACCTCGCCGATGGCGCTGCGGTGAAGGCCGGGCAGCTGATCCACGAATGGGATCCGTTCCAGACCCCGATCCTCGCGAACGTCGCGGGTCGCGTGAAGTTCGGCGACATCATCGCGGGCCAGACGATGGAGGAGCAGGTCGACGAGTTCACCGGGCTCTCCCGAAAGGTCATCGTCGAAGCGAAGGATCCCGATCTGCGGCCGCGCATCCTGATCGAGGACGCCGACGGCAACACGCTGCAGTCGTACATGATGCCCGTGGGCGTGAACATCTCGGGCAACGAGGACGAGATGGTCGAGCCCGGCGACACGCTCGCGCGCATCCCGCGCGAGACGACCAAGACGAAGGACATCACGGGCGGCCTGCCGCGCGTGGCCGAGCTCTTCGAAGCCAGGAAGCCCAAGGAGTTCGCGATCGTCTCCGAGATCGACGGAACGGTCTCCTTCGGTCCGGACGTGCGCGGCAAGCGACGCGTGATCGTCACGCCGGAAACCGGGGATGCCAAGAACTACGACATCCCCAAGGGCAAGCACATCGCCGTGCACGAGGGAGATTTCGTGCGCGCTGGCGAGGCGCTGATGGGCGGCTCGTCGAACCCGCACGACATCCTGAAGATCAAGGGCGAGAAGGAGCTCGCGAAATACCTGCTCGACGAGGTTCAGGAGGTCTACCGCCTCCAGGGCGTGTCGATCAACGACAAGCACATCGAGGTGATCGTGCGACAGATGCTGCGCTGGGTCAGGGTCATCGAAGTCGGCGACACCGACTTCCTGATCGGCGAGCAGGTCGAAAAACACGTCTTCGACACCGCGAACCTGCAGATGGAGGCCGAAGGGAAGAAGTCGGCGAGATCCGAGGCGATCCTGCTCGGGATCACCAAGGCGTCGCTCTCCACCGAGAGCTTCATCTCCGCGGCCTCGTTCCAGGAAACCACGAAGGTGCTCACGGAGGCCTCCATCTCGGGCAAGACCGATCGGCTGCTCGGATTGAAGGAGAACGTGATCATGGGGCGGCTGATTCCCGCCGGAACGGGCATGCCCCGGTACCGGT
The DNA here is from genome assembly GCA_016875225.1 of Deltaproteobacteria bacterium. Taxonomy (NCBI): domain Bacteria; kingdom Pseudomonadati; phylum Myxococcota; class Myxococcia; species Deltaproteobacteria bacterium. Next base: position 3,510 of record VGRW01000093.1, on the reverse strand, counting down.
ACATGGGAATCCGCATCGAGGGCGCGGATCCGGGAATCGAGGAGGAGAGTGCCGAGGAGGAGCGGCCCGCGTCGCGCTCCGGCGAGGCGGCCGAAGTGGGTCTGATGGCGCGGGGAACCGCCGGCTCGGGCAGTGGCGGGCTCGACCTGTAGGCGCGCGCCTTCGCCCCGCTTTCGCCGGCCCGTGTGCGCGGTTGACACGGATCGGTTTCCCAATATAATTCGGCCCCTTCCGAGCGGAGGACGCAGGTTCCTTCGGGTTCGCCTTCGGGGACTCGCTCGGTAGGGAACTCCGCACAAGATCCACCGTCCACCGGGGTGTCAAGCAGGGGGGTGAAACTCCCTGTCCTGCGAACATCCAGCGGGCGGGTAGTCGTTCGTGCGAAGACTTCCAGATTCGCAGAACCTCACACAGGGGCCGAGATGCCGACGATTCAACAGCTGGTCCGCAACGGGCGCGCGATCAAGCAGAAGAAGATCAAGGCCCGTGATCTGATGCAGTGCCCGCAGCGACGCGGCGTTTGCATCCGTGTATCGACGCAGACGCCGAAGAAGCCGAACTCCGCGCTGCGCAAGGTGGCGCGCGTCCGGCTCTCGAACGGGCGCGAGGTCTGGGCCTACATCCCCGGCGAGGGACACAACCTCCAGGAACACTCGGTGGTGTTGGTGCGCGGCGGACGCGTCAAGGACCTTCCCGGCGTTCGCTACCACATCGTGCGGGGCACGCTCGACACGCTCGGAGTCGACGGCCGCAATCAGGGCCGCAGCCGCTACGGCACGAAGCGGCGGAAGTAGGAGCAGGACGATGCCCCGACGACGCGAAGTCCCCCGACGCGAGACCACACCGGATCCGAAGTACGGCGATCGTCAGGTCGCGAAGTTCGTGAACGTGCTGATGAGCTGCGGAAAGAAGAGCACCGCCGAGGCGATCGCCTATGGCGCGCTGCAGCTCGTCGAGGAGCGCGGGCAGGAAGAGCCGGTGCGGGTCTTCCGGCGCGCGCTCGAGAACGTGCGCCCGCGCATCGAGGTGAAGAGCCGGCGCGTGGGCGGCGCGACCTACCAGGTGCCCGTGGAGGTCTCGCCGAATCGTGGCTCGGCGCTCGCGATGCGCTGGGTGGTCCAGTACGCGCGCGCGCGAGCGGGGAAGTCGATGCAGGAGAAGCTCGCGGCCGAGCTTCTCGATGCGGCGGCGGAGCGCGGCGAAGCGGTGCGCAAGCGCGAAGAGACGCACCGCATGGCGGACGCCAACAAGGCGTTCGCCCACTACCGCTGGTAGGGCGGAGTCGAAGCATGTCCTCGGATCCCTCCCTCGAGCGAACTCGCAACATCGGCATCATGGCCCACATCGATGCCGGCAAGACGACGACGACGGAGCGGATCCTGTTCTACACCGGTCGCAACTACCGGCTCGGCGAGGTGCACGAAGGCACCGCGACGATGGACTGGATGGAGCAGGAACAGGAGCGCGGCATCACGATCACTTCTGCCGCGACCACCTGTCACTGGCGCGACCACCGCATCAACCTGATCGACACGCCGGGTCACGTCGACTTCACGATCGAGGTCGAGCGAAGCCTGCGCGTACTGGACGGCGCAGTCGCGGTCTTCTGTGCGGTCGGCGGTGTCGAGCCGCAGTCCGAGACGGTCTGGCGACAGGCCGACAAGTACGGCGTGCCGCGGATCGCGTTCGTGAACAAGATGGACCGCATCGGCGCGAACCTCTTCGACGTCGTCGCACAGATGCGAGGCAAGCTGGGTGCGACGCCCGTTCTCCTGCAGCTCCCGATCGGAAGCGAGGATCGCTTCGCGGGCGTGGTCGATCTGATTGCGTTGAAGGCGATCGTCTGGAAGGACGAGACCCAGGGCTCGGAGTTCGCCGTCGAGGCGATTCCGGCCGCACTCGAGGCGCAGGTCGCTGAGTACCGCGACAAGCTGCTCGAGGCGGTCGCCGAGTACGACGAGACGCTGCTCGCGAAGTACCTGAACTCGGAGCCGATCGCCGAGGACACGATCCGCAAGGCGCTTCGCGAAGCGACGATCCGGCTCGCGATCGTGCCGGTCCTGTGCGGCGCCGCGTTCAAGAACAAGGGCGTGCAGCCGCTTCTCGACGCCATCGTCGACTACCTTCCCTCGCCCATCGACGTGCCGCCGGTCAAGGGAGTCGATTCGAAGGGCAATCCCGTCGAGCGCAGCGCGAAGGCCGACCAGCCGTTCGCGGCGCTCGCCTTCAAGATCATGAGCGACCACTACGTGGGGCAGCTCGTCTTCGTTCGCGTCTACTCGGGCACGCTGAAGGTCGGGCAGAATGTGCGCAACCCGACCCAGGATCGGCGCGAGCGCGTCGGTCGGATCATGAAGATGCACGCGAACCACCGCGAGGAGATCGACTCGATCTCGGCCGGCGACATCGCGGCGCTCGTGGGGCTGAAGAAGACCTTCACGGGCGACACGCTCTGCGCCGAGAACGCGCCCGTCATCCTCGAGTCGATCGAGTTTCCCGAGCCGGTGATCGAGATCGTGATCGAGCCGAAGACCAAGGCCGATCAGGAGAAGCTCTCCGAGGCGCTCGGGAAGCTCGCGGTCGAGGATCCCTCGTTCCGGGTGCACACCAACGAGGAGACCGGGCAGACGCTGATCGCCGGGCAGGGCGAGCTTCACCTCGAGATCATCGTCGACCGTCTGCTGCGCGAGTTCCAGGTCGCAGCGAACGTCGGCAAGCCGCAGGTCGCCTACAAGGAGACGATCCTCCAGGCGGCCAAGGCCGAGGGGCGCTTCATCCGTCAGTCCGGCGGCAAGGGTCAGTACGGCCACGTCGTGCTGGAGCTGGAGCCGAACGGTCGCGGCCAGGGGATCGACTACGCGAGCGAGGTCGGCCAGGGCCACGTGCCGCGCGAGTTCTGGAAGGCGATCGAGCAGGGCGCGCGCGAGGCGCTGCAGTCCGGGGTTCTCGCCAGCTTCCCGGTCGTCGACGTTCGCGTGCGCCTCGTCGACGGCTCCTACCACGACGTGGACTCGTCGGAGCTCGCCTTCAAGATCGCGGCCTCGATGGGCGTGAAAGAGGCCCTCGAGCGCGGCAAGCCCGTGCTTCTCGAGCCGGTCATGTTCACCGAGGTGGTCGCGCCGGAGCCCTCGATGGGCGCCGTGATCGACGATCTGAACGCGCGGCGCGGACGAATCACGATGGTCGAGCCGCGCGGAAACGCGCAGGTGATCCAGGCCGAGGTGCCGCTGGGCACGATGTTCGGCTACGTGAGCAGCCTGCGTTCGATCACGCAGGGTCGCGCAACCTACACCATGAAGTTTCATCACTACGCTGCTGCTCCCGAGTCGGTCTCGGGGAGCGTGGTCCGCAGCTCCTAACGTCCGGCCGGAGGCCGGCTCCTCTCGGGGGTCAAGCAAATGTCCAAGGAGAAGTTCGAGCGAACCAAGCCTCACGTGAACGTGGGGACGATCGGTCACGTGGATCACGGGAAGACGACGTTGACGGCGGCGATCACGGCGCGTCAGGCGA
>VGRW01000092.1 GCA_016875225.1 Deltaproteobacteria bacterium | reverse complement strand
GTAGGCCGCCGCTGGCCCTCGGCCGCCGAGCCACCACCGCCGACGCCCTCGCAGCGCACCGCGACCACCTACGGATCACCGTGGTGAGAAATGCGGGCTAGCGCCGCATGCGGTGCCGTACTTGGGATCTTCTGGGGATTTGTGTCACAGCTAACGCAGGCCCGAGGGGAGCGTGCGGGTGAGGGCGTCCGCGCGCTGCGCCAGGGCCACGAGGCCGATCTCGCGCGCGATCGCGCCCGCCTCGGCGGCGTCGGCGCGCGCCCGCTCGAGGCCGCGTCGGACGCGCCCGGTTCGCGCCTGCATCTGCGCGCGCTCGACCAGCGTGGCCGCGATCTCGATTCGCGCCCCGCAGAGCCGCGCGCGAGAGAGCGATTTTTCGAAGTAGCTTTCCGCCTCGTCGAGGCGGCCGTCGAGGAGCGCGCAGCCGGCCAGCAGGCGCGGCAGGAGCACGGCGCGTGGCCCGACGAAGACGAAGCCGCGCTTCGCGGCGAGCCGCAGCGGCTCCTCGAGAGCGCGCGTGTGCTCGACCGAGCCGAGCAAAAGCGCGACCTCGGCGAGCCGCGTGAACCCGGTGAGGTTCGGCCCGCGCACGCCCTCCGCTAGCGCGCGATCCAGCAGCGCGGACAGCTCCCCGCGGTCGACCGTCTGGGGCGCGCGGTGGGCGATCGCGAGCAGCCGCAGCGACTCGGCCGAGACCGCGCCGAAGAAGCCGCCGGCGACTCGGGGCTGATCCGGCTTCATCAGCTCCGCGAACACGGCGTCGACCTCGTTCCAGCGCGCGCGGCTCACGGCCACACAGCCGCGCACCACTAGGGCCGTGACGCGTGCCCAGCCGTCGTGCGTGAGCTCACAGGCGGCGAGTGCGTCGCGCGCCCGCGCCTCGGCCGCGTGGAGGTTTCCGCTGGCCAGCTCGAGGGAGGCCTGTCCGGCCAGAGCCAGCGAGAGCGCCGCCCGGTTCCTCGCTCTCCGCGCCAGCGCTTCCGCCTGGCGCCCGGCCGTGCGGGCCTCGCCCAATCGCCCGAGCTGCTGCAGCGCGTACGCGAGCGTGGGGCCGGCCAGCGACTGCAGCCACGGGTCGCGCGAGCGGTGAGCGTAGGTGTCGGCGTCGAGCCAGGCGGCCACCGACTCGACCAGGCGCAGCCGCGAGTATCTGGCCAGCGCGATCTGCTCCGACGCCAGGTAGCAGACCGCGTCGTCGTCGATGTTGCGCCCCACCGCGAACGCCTGCTCGGCGAAGTCCTCGGCGCGCGCGTCGTCGCGGCAGTGCCTCGCCGCGGCGGCGAGGCTGGCGAGCATCCGCCCGCGGAGCGCGGGCTGTCCCGCTCCGAGTTGCTCGTACAGGCTCTCCAGACGCCGCAGGTCGGCGCCGTCGCGAGCCGCTCCCGGCGAGAGCGCTGCGCGCACTCGGGCCGCGTTCATCAGCGCCCAGGCGAAGCTGGTCCCGTCTCCCGCGGCGCGGAACTCGCGCGCTGCGGCGCTGAAGTGCTCGTAGGCGCGCGCGTAATCCAGGTCGTGGCCGATCGCGACGCCGGTCCGGAAGTGGATCTCGGCGCGCTCGGCTGCGGAGAGGCGGGCCTCGACGCCGAGCGCCGCCTCGTAGAACTCCGTGGCCTCGGACCAGGCGCAAACCTCGAACGCCTGGTCGCCCGCGCGGCGCGCGAAGACCGCCACCCGGTCCGGATCGGCGCGGGGCCCCGCCCGCAACAGGTGGCGCGCGATCTCGACCGCGTGCTTGTGCGAGCCGTCGCTGTGCAGCTCCTCTAGGACGCCCGCGAGCGCGAGGTGGATCTCGGCTCGAATCTCGTCCGGAGTGGCCTCGCGCAGTGACTCCCGCACGAGCTCGTGATCGAAGCGGAAGCTGCGCGGGCCGCCGACGACCAGCCCGAGCGCGCTGGCCTCGTCGAGAGCCGCGGCGATCGCCTGCGGCGGAAGCTCCGCCGCCGCGCCCAGCGTGAGGGACCCGAATTCGCCCCCGCAGAACGACGCCACGGTGAGCACGCTTCGAGACTCGCGCGAGAGATGCTCGAGTCGGCGCTCGATCGGAGCGCGAAGCGCAGTGACTTCTTTCTCGCCCGCCCGAACCACACCGCGCGGCTCGCGTGCGAGCAGGCTCAACAGGTAGGGATTGCCGCTCGTGGCCTCGTGCATGGACTTCGCGGCGGTTCCGGTCTTGGGAGCCGCGCCGACGCCGGCGAGGAGCTCGCCCGACGCGCGCGAGCCCAGGCCGGAGATCTCGATCGAGCTCGTGCCGCGCTGGCGTCCGATCCGCCGCAGCGCCACGTCGAGGCGGGTGCCATTCTCCGGCGGCTGGGTCGTTGCGATCAGCAGCAGCGGCACTCCCGCTCCGTGCTGCGCGTCGGAAGTCTCGATCGCAAAGCTGGTGAGTAGCTCGAGCGTCGAGGCCGTGGCGTGGTGGAGATCCTCGATCACCAGCAGCGTCGGCCGCGCGCGCGCCAGCCGCTCGAGCACCCGCCAGACGGCGGTGAAGAGCTCCGCCTCTTCGTGTCGGTCGTTCGGGGCGTCGCTCGGCTCTGAGCGCGCTCCGATTCGACCCGCGTTCAGGATCTGGTGGAACTCCACCTCGGCCCGCCCGGGTGGCCCGATCCCGCCATCGCCCTGCTCGAGCCGGCCGCGAAACGCATCGGCGAAGGGGCGGTAGGGCTCGGGCTCGTCCGGCTGGCACTCGCCGCGTCCGACCGCGAAGTCGACGCTGCTCGGGTCGCGCAGCAGCTCCTCGACCAGCCGGCTCTTGCCGGTCCCGGCCGCGCCGGTGATCACGACCAGCTTCGGCTTGCCGCGGGCCGCGGCCTCCGCGGCCCGCGCGAGTGCGCGCAGCTCGCGAATCCGGCCGACCAGCGGTGTCCGCGCTCCCGACGGGGGAGGGGTCGGCGCCTCGGCCGCCAATTGCGGCGCGCGGCTGGTGCCGGCGAGCTCTCCGACGAAGCGCACGCCGCGCCCGCGCACGGTGGAGATGAAGCGGGGCCTCGCGCCCTCGTCGCCGAGCGCGCGGCGGAGGTCCTTGAGCGCGCTCGCGAAGGCGGCGTCGCTCACGACGACCTTCGGCCAGAGCCTGCGAAGCAGCTCCTGCTTGGGCACCGCCCGCCCCGCGTTCGCCACCAGATGGCAGAGGATCGAGAAGGGCTTTCGCGCGATCGCGACGAGCTTCCCCGCGCGGCGCAGCTCGCCCACGTCGACGTCGAGCTCGTACTCGGCGAAGCGGATCGTCCCGCTGCGCCGTGCGCTGCCCCCCACCTCTGCGCGCTTCGACCGCCTGCTGCGACGCCCCGCTTTCCCGCGCGGGTCGCGGCGAAGCTCCCCCTCGCCTCGCATGAGGCGAACTGTATCAGGGCAGGATCCGCAGGCCACACTATTTGTCGAGCCGCTCCAGAATTCGCTCTCCGAGCGCCCGGCCGATCCGGCGGTCGTTCTCGGGAGTGAAGTGCCCGTCGCGGACGAAGTTCGAGAGATCGGACGCCGGCGCGATCTCGTGCGTGCTCACGAAATCCACGCCCGTCGCCTCGATCACCGGCAGGAACGCGCGGTACAGATGGTCGGCGTAGCCCTGATCCTGGAGCAGCAGTAAAACGGGGAGCTTCCCGTCGGCGCGGACCGACGTCACGAACTCGCGCAGGATCGCGTGCGAGACGTCGATCGCCCCGAGCTCGTTGGTGTAGCCGTCCGGCCCGTGAAAGCGCGCGATCGTCCCGCGCTTGGCGCGCTGGCCCCACGCGCGGCGGAGCGCGCGCGCGATCAGCGAGCGGTCGAGCGGGGATTCGCGGAACACGAGCGGGTCGTAGAAGGCGTCGCCCTGCTCGAGCGCGGCTCGCAGCGCCTCGAAGCGCGCGGGGTCGGCGAGCGCCTCGCGAAGCTCCGCGAGCGAAGCGATCGGCGCCGGGGTCGAGGCGAGCGCGCCGCCCTCCAGCCGGTACCGCGGGTAGAAATGAGGGGAGGGCGCCTCGAAGTTCCAGGTCGCGTGCGAGAGCGTGGACAGGCTCGGAAAGCTCGACGCGAGCACGCCGAGCACGATCACGCTCGCCTCGTGCTCGTGGCGGTCGCGCTGGTACATCGCGTACGAGTGGGCGAGCGTCGCCCCCGGGCCGCCCGCGTTTCGCACCGCGAGCTGCGGCATCTGCTCGTGCATCGCGAGTGCGACGTTCGCGCTGAACGACATTCCGTAGACGGCCACGAGCGCCCCTGCGCCCGCCGGCGCCGCGCGCGGCTGGCCGACCGGAGGCTCGATCCAGCCCTTGAGCGCGAGCGGATGCGTGAGCGCGTCGGTCGGCCCGACCTGGCTGCGGATCTTGCTCTCCGTGGAGCGGCCGTACTCGAAGTAGCGCTGCAGCGAGCCGCTCGCCTGCTCTGGCCCGTGCGGGGGCTCTCCGAGCCAGACGCCCAGCCCCGCGTCGATCGCGAGCAGAAAGACGAGCGTCCACACGACGACCCGCGAGAGCTCGCGGAGCTGGCTCGCGCGCGAAGGCTCAGAACTGGAAGTAGATGAACTGGGTGGGCTCATTGCTGGTTCCAAGCAGGATCACGAAGACCATCGCGGCGTAGAGCGCGCCGCGTGTCCAGACCGGGAAGCGCAGGTAGTAGAGGCGGTCGTCCCGGACGTGCTCGACCGCCTCGAGCGCGAAGAGCAGGGGAAGGCCGATCAGCGCCGCGAAGGTCGGCGGGTGGATCGAGAGCGCGAACGCGCCTGCGCCGGTCGCAAGCGCGGTCGTGAATGCGGCGATCTGCTCGAACGAATTCGCGCGGAACAACAGCCAGCCGTAGCAGGTGATGGCGAAGAAGAGCGGCAGCTTCAGCCAGGTCCAGGCGCCGCGCGCGGGCTCGCGCCCGCCGCTCGCGAAGCGGTGCGCGCACAGGATCGCGCCGTGAAACGCTCCCCAGAGCACGAAGTTCCAGGCCGCGCCGTGCCAGAGCCCGCCGAGCAGCATCGTGGCCGCCAGGTTGCGGTAGGTCGAAGCCTGTCTACCGCGGTTTCCGCCGAGCGGGATGTACAGGTAGTCGCGCAGCCAGGTGGACAGGCTGATGTGCCAGCGGCGCCAGAACTCGCTCGGGTTGGTCGAGAAGTACGGCTGCCGGAAGTTCTCGATCAGGTCGATGCCGAGCAGCTTCGCGCTGCCGCGCGCGATGTCGGTGTAGGCCGAGAAATCGCAGTAGATCTGCACCGCGAAGAGCAGCGTGGCGAGCGCCACGTCGCCCGCGCCGGCCGCGTGGGTCGAGTTGTAGACCGAGTCCACCGACTGCGCGACACCGTTCGCGATCGCGACCTTCTTGAACAGCCCGAGCAGGATCAGGTGAAGCCCGCGGAGTGACTGGTCGAGCCGAACGCTCCGCGTGTTCACGAGCGCGGGCAGAAGGTGGGTCGCGCGCTCGATCGGCCCCGCGACGAGCTGCGGAAAGAACGACACGAAGAGCGCGAAGTCGGCGAGGCTCGGCGTGGCGCGCAGCCGGCCGCGGTAGACGTCGATCGTGTAGCTCATCGCCTGGAACGTGTAGAACGAGACGCCGACCGGGAGCACCACGTCGAGGTGCCAGTGCGACGCCTCGAAGCCCAGGCTGTTCAACAGCTGCTCGAAGCTTCCCGCGAAGAAATTGAAGTACTTGAAGAACCCGAGCACTCCGAGATCGACCACCAGGCTCGCGATCAGCGCCGCGCGCCTGCGCGTTGGCTCGGGAAGCGCCGCGAAACGGGTGTAGAACGCCGCGGCGACCCCGCAGACCGCCGCCACCGCGAGCGCCGCGAAGATCCCGGTCGGAGCGAGAAGCGCGCCCGTGGGCTCCGGCGCCGCGAGCTGGCGCCAGTCGATCGCCGCGAAGCCGACCATCCCGAGCACCGCCCACGCCGATGCGAGCAGCCCCTGCCTTCGGGAAAGCGCGCCGCGATCGATCATCAGGGCGCTCGCGTAATCGAACGCGGTGGAAAGCATGATCAGCGAGAGGAAGCGCACGTCCCAGCAGCCGTAGAAGAAGTAGCTGGCCACGAGCAGCATGCGGTTCTGCCCGGCGTGCGACAGCAGCCGGTACAGGAGGTACACCGCCGGCAGAAACAGCAGGTACTGGAGCGAGTCGAAGTTCATGGATCGCGCCGCTTCCCCGTGTCTCGCTCGGCTCGGATACCCGTTCGGCCTTCCGATCGTAGCATCGTCGCTTGCGCGCCCGCGCTGTGGTCGCTGCTCGGGCGATCCGATACAACGAGAACCCATGGTCGAGCGTTTCGCTGAACGGGAGCGTCGCGGGCGAGCTTGTGCGCCGCTGGCGCGGCTGGCGTGATGCGGGGCCTCGCGCGCAGGTTCGTGGATTCGGTCGAGCGTCACGGCGATCGCGTGGCGCTCGAGGTCGAGGGTCGCGAGCTCGGCTATGCGCGCCTGTACCGGGCCGCGTCGAACCTGGCCGCGGCGCTCGAAGGCGTCCCCTGCGGGGCCGAACCCCCGCTCACCGCCGTCTTCGGTCACCGCTCGCAGCTCGCGTTCGCGGGAATCCTGGCCGCGCTTCTGCGCGGCCACGGCTACGTGCCGCTGAATCCCGCGTTCCCGACGGAGCGAAGCGCGCGCATGCTCGAGCGCTCGGGCTGCCGCGACGTGATCGTCGACGAGGGCGCGCTCGGCCAGCTCGACGCGCTCCTGTCGGGCGTGACTCGCCGGCTCGTCCTGCTCGTGCCCGAGAGCGCGCCCGTGGCGGAGCTCCGCGCGCGTTTTCCGCAGCACGGCTTCGAGGTCTCGGAGCCGGACGGCCCGGCGCCCGCGTTTTCGCCGCGGAGCCTGCCGGACGCGGCGCTCGCCTATCTTCTCTTCACCTCGGGAAGCACCGGCGACCCGAAGGGCGTGATGGTCTCGCAGGCCAACGTCGCGGACGTCGTGGACGCAATGGTCGAGCGCTACGGGGTCGGCGAGGGCGATCGCTTCTCGCAGATGTTCGATCTGACCTTCGACCTCTCGGCCTTCGACATGTTCGTGCCGTGGCAGCGCGGGGCGTGCGTCTGCTGCCCGTCGCAGAAGCAGAAGCTCGTGCCGGCCTCGTTCGTGAACGAGTCGCGGCTCTCGGTCTGGTTCTCGGTTCCGTCGACGGGGATGCTCCTCGCGAAGCTGCGCAAGCTGCGGCCCGACGCCTTCCCGAGCCTGCGCCTCTCTCTGTTCTGCGGCGAGGCGCTTCCCGCCGAGGTCGCGCGCGCCTGGGCCGCGGCGGCGCCGAACTCGATCGTCGAGAACCTGTACGGGCCGACCGAGCTCACGATCGCGTGCACGCTGTACCGCTGGGATCCGCTGCGCTCGCCGGCCGAGTGCGAGCAGGGCGTGGTGCCGATCGGCGAGCCGTTCCCGCAGATGGAGCCGTTGGTCGCCGACGACGCGCTGCGCGAGGTCGCGCCCGGCGAGATCGGCGAGCTGCTGATGACCGGGCCGCAGCTCTCGGCTGGCTACTGGCGCGATCCCGAGCGCACCGCCGCCGCGTTCGTCGTCCCACCGGAGCGCGAGCGGGTCTTCTACCGCACGGGCGATCGCGTGCGGCGGCCGAAGGACGGCGCGCCGCTGGTGTATCTCGGGCGTGTCGACCATCAGATCAAGATCCAGGGCTATCGCGTCGAGCTGGGCGAGATCGAGGCGGCGCTTCGCGAGGAGGCCGGCGTCGAGGCCGCGATCGCGGTCGGCTGGCCGCGCAACGCCGGCGGCGCCGACGGCGTGGTCGCCTTCCTCGGCGCGGACGAGCTCGATCTCGACGCGGTCCGTGCACGGCTTGCGGCGCGCCTGCCCGGATACATGGTGCCGCGCGAGCTGCGGCTGATCGCGAGCTTCCCGCTGAACGCGAACGGGAAGATCGACCGCGGTGCGCTGCTGGCGCTGCTCGCCTCGGAGTCGCCGGGGTGAGCCAGGCCAGGCGAAGTCGCGCGCTCTTCGCACTTGCGGCGCTCGCGATCTCGAGCCTGGTTTGCGTCGCGGCGCTCGAAGGCGCGCTCCGGCTCACGCGCGATCCGCAGCGCTTCTATCCGTATCACCGCAATGCGCTCGAGGTGTTCTACCCCTCGGAGGCGATCACGCCGGGCGTCTCGGGCGTCTCCTACTTCTCTACGAACGGCTTCGGCACGCGCGGCCCGGAGCCGGACGGAGAGCGCGTTCGCATCCTCACCGTCGGCAGAAGCACGACCACCTGCACGGTGCTCGACGACTCCGAGGCCTGGCCCGCCCTGCTGATGCGCTACCTCGACGAGGATGCGAATGATCCGCGCGCGTACTGGGTCGGGAGCAGCGCGATCGACGGCCACAACAGCCAGCACCACCTGATGCACGCGCTCTACCTGCTGCCGGAGATCCCGGACCTGGACTACGTGCTGCTCTACGCGGGGCTGAACGACATGGGCGCGTGGCTGTACGAGGAGCGTTTCGATCCGCAGTACCTGGACGACCCGCGTCATTGGGAGAGCCGGCTCGGCGAGGCGTTTCGAGTCAGTCGCTACACGCCCGACCACTGGCCCTGGTACAAGCACCTCGAGATCTGGAAGCGCGCAAGCGCCATCAAGAGCCGCGTGAGGTCGCTCCGGGTCGCGCAAACGCGCGAGGCCGGCCGGATCGAGCAGGACGCGGAGCTGCACTGGATCGAGGAGCAGCGGGCGAAGCGCGCGGAGATCGAGAAGAAGCAGGTTCCGCGCGCGAAGCTCGACACCCTGCCGCTCGCGCTCGACGCGTACGGTGCGAATCTCGCGCGCTTCGTCGCGGCCGCGCGCAAGGCGGGCGTCGAGCCGATCTTCGTCGCGCAGGCGATCCAGACCCGCTTCGCGAAGGACGCGGATCTGTCGAAGCTGTGGATGGGCGCGACGGACGGAGGCACGTCGTACCTGAGCCCCGACGACATGGTCGCGATGCTGTCGAAGTTCAACGAGCGGATGCGCGAGGTCGCCACGCGCGAGAAGGTCGCGTTCATCGATCTGCCGGAGCTGCTCGACGCGCAGACCGACCTGTACTACGACGGCATCCACTTCAACGAGAACGGCGCGCGCGCCGCGGCGCGCGCCATCGCGAGCGAGCTCGAGGCGCGCGTCTTCGCCTCTAGCCCGGCCGAGCCGCGATGAGCTCGCGCAGCGCAGGCGCGATCTCGGCCGAAGCGGCGCGATTTCCCGGCCGCGTCAGGTGCCCGTCGCGCGCGAAGTAGGCTTGCGCGGGGCCGAGCTCGCGCAGCGCGGCGGAGAGATCGACGAAGGGAATTCCAGCGGTCGAGAGCGCGGTGGCCGCCCTTGCGTTCGGCAGGCCGTAATCGAGCCCGGAGCCGTCGACCGCTGCGTCGTGCAGAAGCGTGGTCTCTCTCGGAATCACCACCGCGAGGATCGGGATGTTCGCCTCGCGCGCGAGCTCGCCGATCCGGCCGAGCTCCTGCGAGAAGATCTCGAGCGCGCGCGAGAGCTCGCCGCTCCGCCACGCCTCGGGGTCGAAGAGGGCCTCTTCCGGGCTGCGGCCCGGACGTCGCCACGCGGCCGCGCGTTGGTACACCTTGCTCGCCAGCCGATACGTGTGCAGGTTGAATTTCATCCAGGTGCGCAGGCGTCCGGACTCCTCGACCATGACCCCGTCCACCACCTGCACGCGCTTGTTCCAGACGCAGTCGAGGAAGTCGTTGCCCAGGTACAGGCTGAGCAGGATCAGCTTCGGGCGCTCGCCCGATTCGAGCGTCGACTCCAGCACCTGGCGGTACTGGACCGGGCCGAAACCGGGCACGCCCGTGTTCACCAGCGCGAGCCCGCCGCCGAGCTCCTGCGCGACCAGCGCCGCGAACGACTCCTCGTAGTCGACGCCGTGGCCGAACGCGAACGAGTCGCCGAGCAGGAGCAGGGTGGGGGATCCGGGCGCGGCCGGCGCGGCGTTGCCGGTTCGGTGGCCGCGCGCGTCGGTGCGGACGTGCCAGGTGCTCTCGCCGGTCACGACCGTGGTCGCGGCGTCGGGCGCGAGCGAGACCAGCGGAAGCACCGGATCGACCCGGTAGATGTCGAGCCAGGATTTCTCCTGCGGCGCGGCGATCCGCAGTCCGACCTCCGCGACGACCAGCCCGAAGCCGAGCCCGAGCGCGATCGCCACGACGCGGATCAGAAGTCCGCGGAGCTTCGCCCCTGCGCCCACGCGTCTACGCCGCTTCGCCGCGGAAGAACCCGTCGTAGATCGTGTTCACGTTCGTGAGCACCTCGGGCTCGATGTCGTCGACGTCGACCTCGGCGCCCTTCAGGTTCTCGATGAACAGGATCAGCTCGACGACGTCCAGCGAGGAGAGCAGGCCGGACTCCAGGATCGGCGTGTCGTCCGCGAGCTCGGTCTTGGCCTTGGATTGCGAGCGCCGCAGGATCCAGGCCCGGAGCTGCTTGCGGATCTCGGACTCCTGCATCAGAGCACGGGCTCGACCTCGAGAATTCCGGACTCGAGGAGGAACGAGACGAGCTTCTCCGAGGCTCGCTTGCGGTGCGCGCGGCAGACCTCGGAGCCGAGCGCGAACTCGCGCGCGGCGTAGCCGTCGGGAATGCCGGCGTCTCGATAGACCGCGGGGTTGTAGAAGTCCGCCCACGAGGAGCGCAGGTAGTTCGCGATCCACTCGCGCACGCCCGCGAGCGTCGCCTTGGACCAGTCGGCGGAGTGCTCCTCGAAGGTGCTGCGCATGACCTCGCGGCCGAACACGATGTGCCGCGCCTCGTCGCTGTGGTGCAGGGCGTTGATCTCGCGCACGATCGGGTGCACGCGCTCGTCCTTCGCGGCGAGCACGTTGTAGTAGTCGCCGATCTCCTCGACGGTGAGCGCCTTGATGAAGAAGCTCACGTCCTCCTCGCCCTTCTCGTACTTCCGCGGCAGCGCGATCTTCTTGTACAGGTAGACCTTGCCGATGTAGCGCCGGCAGAACTCCGTGAACATCACCATGTGCTTGTTCTCTTCGTCGAGGAAGTGGTGCAGGTACCCGGTGATGTCGGGATCGTGGTGCGGGTACATCTGGCCGATCAGGCCCTGCACCAGCGGCATCTCGCCCTGCGCGGTCAGGCTGAACAGGTTGGCCATCTCGAACAGCGAGAGCTTGTGGCGCTGCTCCTCGTCGAGCTTCTCCCAGGCGGGGGTTCCGTAGAGCGAGATCAGCTCCGGAGGCATGAACCAGTGCGAGTAGTCCAGCTTCTCCGGCCAGTCGAACACGGAGTAGACGTTCCAGAACTTCTTGCGGCTGGCCTTGGAGAGGCGAACGGCGAGCTCGGTTGCGGTTTCCATGGTGGCCCTCATCGGTGGGTGATCCCCTGCGACCCGCGGATCATGCAATGCGTGTTCCCGGATGGGCGGGGTCGGGGGCGATGGAACGCGGCCCAGAATAGCCCATCTGCGGCCGGTGCTGAACCCGGCTACATCATCGAGGCGGCCCTGGTCACACTTGAGCAGCCGCAGGCCACCGGCAGGCCACCGGCAAGAAGCCGGAATCAGAGGCGCATCGGGCCGTGGCCATCCATGTTGGTGAGGTGCAGGCCCAGCCGGGTCTCCTCGAACGGGGCCATCGCCTTCTGGAGCTCGGGCGAGGCGGCGAAGGCGCGGCGATTGGCGAGGATCGCGAAGCCGTGCGAGGCGAAGCCAGCAATCCAGGCCGGGTGGGCCTGGTTCAGAATCACGATGTCGACCCCGCGCGCGCGCAGGTCCCGGTAGGCTGCGCCGACCACGGCCTCGGCGTCTGCGGGCGAGGCGAGCGCGTCGACCAGCGAGCCGACGCGAAGCGTGCCGAACCGGCGGTCGTTCTCCATTGCGGTGTCCATCACGACCGCCCAGCCGAGGGTGCGATCGCCGCGCATGACGCGGAGCTTCCGCGCCGCGGGCCAGCCGCCGCCGGGCAGCAGGTGGTTCATGGTCGCGGCGTCGCGAAGCGCGATCACCGCGTACTCGTCGCGAACGCGCGCCCAGAGCTCGTCGGCCCAGCCTTCGAAGCGCTCGAACTCCGACGCCCCGGCCGGAGCGCTTCGCGAGCCGCGCGCGCGCTGCGCCGCGTGGAGCAATCGCAGCCCCACGGAGCCTGCGCCGGAGAACGCGGCCAGGTCGAGCGCGAGCCGCCGCGCGGCCGTGTCGCGCAGGTAGGCGTTGTCGCGCAGGAAGCGCAGCGGTCGCAGCACGCGCAGACAGAATGGCGTGCGGTGGATCAGCCAGCCGAGCTTCTCCAGCATCACCAGCATCGGCTGCTCGAGCCCGCCGTGCCCCCAGCTGTAGAGCAGCGGGTACTGGCGCAGCATCTCGCGCAGCAGCCGCAGACCCAGCGTGTTGTAGCGGCGGCTGTAGACGCCCTCGGTGATCGGGCCCTGCCAGTCGGTCACCAGATGCGTCGCGCCACACACCCGCCACTCGTGCGGCTTCAGCGCGTAGCCGCCGCGCACGTCGCGGCCGTCCTCGACCGCGAGGTAGTGCTCGCGCCAGGTGCGGGCGTCGCCGCGCTCGGGGAGCCAGCGGTCCACGGGGGTCTCGTACCAGCCCCAGTGCATCCCCGCCTCGGCCATGCGCCGATTGAAGGCCTGGACCGCGGGTATCCACTCCTCGGTGTAGGGAACCACATCGATCGCCACGAATCCCCCCGGCAGCCCGAAACGGCGGCGGGAGTGTGCCACGGCTCGGCCGCAGCGACGAGGCTCCAGCCCCGAACGGCCGCGGCTGCGGCGATCGCTTCGCGGGGCCGATATCCTGGATCTGGGTGAGGTCGTGACGGAAGGCAGTGCGGTGGGTGCAGGTC
>VGRW01000091.1 GCA_016875225.1 Deltaproteobacteria bacterium | reverse complement strand
GCGAAGAGGCCCAGGCCGAGAACTTCCGGAAGATGCTGCTCGCGATGTCGAAGGACATCCGCATCATCCTGATCAAGCTCGCCGATCGCCTGCACAACATCCGCACGCTCGAGTACATGAAGGAGGCCTCGCGGCGCCGGATCGCGCAGGAGACGCTGGAGATCTACGCGCCGCTCGCGCACCGGCTCGGCATCTACTGGATGAAGGAGGAGCTCGAGGATCGCGCGTTCCGCGTGCTCAACCCCGAGCTCTGCGCACAGATCGAGGAGAAGATCGCCGGCACCAAGGAGGAGCGCGACCGCTACATCGAGGACGTGAAGAGCCGGCTGCATACGGAGCTCGCCAAGCGCGGTCTGCGCTGTGAGGTCACCGGCAGGCTGAAAGAGGTCTACAGCCTGTTCAAGAAGATGCGCGAGCAGAACCTCTCGATCGATCAGATCTACGATCTGATCGCGTTCCGCGTGATCGTCGATGGAACGCCGTCGACCTGCTACGAGGGCCTGGGGCTCGTGCACGGGCTGTGGAAGCCGGTACAGGGGCGGTTCAAGGACTACATCGCCATGCCCAAGCCCAACGGCTACCAGTCCATACACACGACGGTGATCGGCCCGTTCGGCGAGCGCATGGAGGTGCAGATCCGAACCCAGGAGATGCACCGCGTCGCGGAGCTCGGGATCGCGGCGCACTGGAAGTACAAGGGCGCCGGCTCGACCAGCGCGGGCGACGAGCAGCAGTTCGCCTGGCTGCGCCAGCTTCTGGAATGGCAGCAGCAGCTGAAAGACCCCAACGAGTTCCTCGAGACGGTCCGCATCGACCTGTTCTCCGACGAGGTCTACGTCTTCACGCCGCAGGGAGACGTCCAGGCGCTCCCCGCGGGCGCGACGCCGATCGACTTCGCCTATGCCGTGCACTCCGAGGTCGGCAATCGCTGCCAGGGCGCGAAGGTCAACGGCCAGCTCGTCGCGCTGCGCCACAAGCTCGCGAACGGCGACACCGTCGAGATCATCACGTCGCCGCACCAGCGGCCGCGCCAGGAGTGGCTCGACTTCGTCGTCACCGGGCGCGCGCGAAGCCGGATCCGGCACGTGCTGAAGGCGGAGCAGGTCGAGCCCCCGCGCGACCTCGGTCGCGACCTGCTCCAGCGCGAGCTGCACAAGCGCGGCCTGGCCTTCGAAAAGCTGGTGAAGGCCGGCGAGCTCAAGACCGCTGCGCGCGGGCTCGGCGTGCGAGACCTCGACGGGCTGCTCCAGGCGATCGCCTACGGGAAGCTCGACGCCCGCGCGGTCGCGCGCCAGCTCTCGGGCGCGCCAGAGGACGAGCCGGAGCCGAAGCCGTCGCTCCTGCGCCGCGTGCTCTCGGTCGGGCGCAGCACCGGAAACGTGCGGGTCTCCGGGATGGAGAACGTGCTGGTGCGCTTCGCGAAGTGCTGCGCGCCGGTTCCGGGCGATTCCGTCGAGGGCTTCATCACGCGCGGCCGGGGAGTCACGGTCCACGCCGCCGACTGCACCAAGATCTTCCATCTCGATCCCGAGCGGCGCGTGCCGGTCACCTGGGAGAGCGCGCCGGGAGAGATGCGCCTGGTGAAGGTGCGGATCGTCTCCGAAGATCGCCCCGGCCTGCTCGCCGCGGTCTCGAACAAGATCTCCGCCGAGGGCGTGAACATCGGCAGCGCGCAGATCAGCACCAGCGACGACCGCCGCGCGATCCAGCTCTTCGAGCTCTCGGTCCGCGATCGCAAGCACCTCGAGGGCGTGCTGCGTCAGATCTCGAAGATCCGCGGCGTGCTCACGGTCGAGAGGGTGCGCGGATGAGCGACGCCGACGCGAAGCTGCCGCCGATCTCGGCAACGGTGATCTGCCTGAACGAGGCCGACCGGATCGAGCGCTGTCTCGAATCGCTCTCGTTCTGCGACGAGATCGTGGTCGTGGACTCGGGCTCTGGCGACGGCACGCGGGAGATCGCGCGGAAGTACACCGACAAAGTGATCGAGCAGCCGTTCCTCGGCTACGTGAAGCAGAAGAACTTCGCGCTCGACCGGGCCAGCCACGATTGGGTGGTCTGCATCGACGCCGACGAGGCGATCTCGCCGGAGCTCGCGGCGAGCATCCGCAGCGCGTTGGCCCGCGACGATGGCAGCGTCGGCGGCTACGCGCTCGATCGGGTGACCTGGTACCTCGGTCTGTGGCACGACCGCGGCGAGTGGTACCCGGATTGGCAGCTGCGCGTCTTCCGCCGCTCGCGCGGCCGCTGGGGCGGTCTCGATCCGCACGACCGCGTCGAGGTCGACGGGCCGGTCCAGAGGCTCTCGGGCCGGCTTCTGCACTGGAACTACCGGAATCTCTCCGACCACATCCGCACGATGGACAGCTTCAGCTCGCGTATGGCGCGCTCGCTCGCCGAGTCCGGCAAGCGCTTCCGCCTGCGCGATCTGCTGCTGCGGCCGCCGGCTCGCTTCCTCAAGAGCTATCTGCTGCGGCAGGGCTTCCGCCGCGGCATTCCGGGCTTCATCGTCTCGATCGCCGGCGCGTACTACGTGTTCATGAAGTACGCGAAGCTCTGGGAGCGGGAGCGGTTCCCGAAGTCATGAGGATCCTCCAGCTCACCAGCGACTGGAAGTGGACCGGTCCGGCCGAGCCGCTCGTCCACGCCGTCGTCGGCCTGCGCGCGCGTGGACACGTGGTCGATGCCGCCTTTCCCGAACCGCCCGCGGGGCACGCGGGAGCGCTGCTGGAGCGGGCCGGCGAGCGCGGGGTCGAGCCCGCTCACGTTCTGGTCCGACAGCAGGGATTCGTTCCGCTTCGCGACGGAGCGGAGGTGCGGCGGCTGCGGGCGTTCCTGCGCGCGCGAGATCACGAGATCGTGCACGCGCAGCACGCGCGCGGGCACCTTCTGGCGCGGCTCGCCGCGAGAGGAACTCGCGCACGCGTCGTCTCGAGCTGGAGTCACGGCGATCCGCTTCCTAGCGGGTTCTGGAATCGCTGGCTCTACGGGCCGCGCGGTTGCGACGGCCTGACCGTGCTCTCCGAGCGCCTGGCGGAGTCGGCGCGGGCGCGCCTCGGAGGTCCGCGCGAGCGCGTGGGCGTCGTTCCCGGCGTCGTCGATGCGAGTCGCTTC
The DNA here is from genome assembly GCA_016875225.1 of Deltaproteobacteria bacterium. Taxonomy (NCBI): domain Bacteria; kingdom Pseudomonadati; phylum Myxococcota; class Myxococcia; species Deltaproteobacteria bacterium. The sequence goes on along the minus strand of VGRW01000091.1, from coordinate 9,786 downwards.
GCCCCTCGCGCTGCGCCGGAGTCGCTGCGCCGCGAGCTCGGTCTCGGACCGGATCAGCGCGTGATCGGCGTCGTGGCCAGGCTTCAGCCGCACCGTCAGGTCGAGCTGATCCTGAATGCCCTCGCGCGGGCGCTAGGGCAGGCGCCCGGCCTCAGGCTTCTCGTGGTGGGACGCGGCACACGCGCGCGCGAGGTGCTCGAGGAGCCGGTCGCGAAGCTCGGTCTCGGGTCCGCGGTGGTCCGGGCCGGGTACCGCAGCGACGACTACCTGGACACGCTGGCGCTGATGGACGCGCTGGTCTTCCTCGTGCCGGGATCGGACGGCTCCTGTCGCGCCGTGCTCGAGACCATGTCCATGGAGATTCCGACGATCGCGAGTCGGCGCGGGATCCTGGCCGAGACGGTTTCGAACGGCGAGACGGGAGCGCTCTGCGACGAGACGCCGGAGTCGCTCGCGGCCGCGTACTGCGATCTCTGGCGCGATCCGGCGCGCTGGCAGGCGCGCGGAAAGGCGGCGAGAAGGCGTATCCTCGAGCACCACACGATCGCTCTACAGGCGGAGCGCCTGGAGCGGCACTACCGGCTCGTGATCGAGACCGGTGGGGAGCGCTGAAGCAAAATCTTTTTTCATCCGCCAGTGCCATGGTCATACCGCTCGCGCGCTTGACCTACGTGGACGTACCGGGTACACAGCGGCTGCGATTCCCTCGGGTGCCGGGCATCGCGGGCGCAGGGGGAGAGACCGTGGGGGAACCGGGGGGGAGGGTAGGATGATGCGCCGGCCGGGCCTCGTGATCCTGGCGATCGTCGGGACGCTTCTTTCGGCCTCCGCGAATGCGCAGGACGCCGAGCGCGGGCGCGAGCTGTATTCGCTCTGCGCGCGCTGTCACGGCGCGGAGGGTGCCGGAAACGCGCTCTACCTCGCGCCCTCGATCGCCGGTCAGGGCCGCTGGTATCTCGAGAAGCAGCTGCACAACTTCAAGGACGGCGTGCGCGCCAGGCACTTCGACGACATCGGCGGAATGCGAATGCGGCCGATGGCGAAGTGGCTCAAGACCGACGCCGACGTCTCGTCGGTGGCCATCTACGTCGCGTCGCTTCCGCTGGTCCGTCCCGAACCGATCCTGGTCGGGGGCGATCCGGCGCGCGGCGCCGCTCTGTACGCGACCTGCGCGGGCTGTCATGGACAGAACGGCGACGGGGTCGAGGCGGTCGGCGGGCCGTCGCTGAGTCATATGAGCGACTGGTACCAACTCACGCAGATCCGGAATTACCAGCAGGGCATCCGCGGTAGCGATGCCCGCGACGTCGGGGGCGCGGCGATGCGGGGAATGTCGATGCTTCTGGCCGACGAGCAGGCGATCAAGGACGTGCTCGCGCACATCGCGACGCTGCCCGGACCGGCCCCGAGCGGAGGAGCGGAGTAGCCATGGGAAAGGCCTATCCACCGGACGTCATGGCGAAGCGGCTCTTCGTGCAAACCGGAATCGGAATCATCGTCTGGGTCGCGGCGGCCTTCATCTTCGTGATCCTGAGGCAATGAGGCGAGCATGATCGAGAAATGGGTTCCCGCGATCTCGAGCTACGCTGCGAACGTCGATTTCATCTTCGACCTGATCTTCTACATCGTGATCGTGTTCTGGTTCGTGCTGGTGCAGGCTGTCTTCCTCTGGCTGGTCGTGCGCTACCGGAAGCGCGACGGGGTGCGCGCGCAGTACATCAGCGGCGAGCTCGCCCACGAGAAGAAGTGGATCAGCTACCCGCACTACCTGGTGCTGCTCTGCGACGTGGTGATCCTCGTGGCCGCGATCCGGGTCTGGTACATCGTCAAGCAGGACATGCCGCCCACCGACGAGACAGTGCGGATCGTCGCGCAGCAGTGGGCCTGGAGCTTCGTGCACGCGGGCGCGGACGGGCGACTCGACACGCCGGACGACATCCGCACCGTCGATGACTTGCATCTGCAGGTCGGCAAGACCTACGAGTTCAAGCTCGAGTCGCGCGACGTGATCCACAGCTTCTCGGTGCCGGTCTTTCGGCTGAAGCAGGACGCGATTCCGGGCCGCGTGGTGACCGGCTGGTTCAAGCCGATCGCGACCGGCGAGCACGACATCCAGTGCGCCGAGATCTGCGGCTTCGGTCACGGCCTGATGCCCGGCCGCATCGTGATCGAGACACCCGAGGCTCACGTCGCCTGGATCGCATCTCACGGCCCGTCGGGCGCAGGAGAGTAACGGTGGCCGTCCATCACGCGCCGGAGTCCTGGGTCCGGAAGTACCTGCTCTCGACCGATCACAAGATCATCTGCTTCCAGTACATGTTCACCGGAATGGCGCTCGCCATCGTGGGCGGCTTCTTCTCGTACGTGTTCCGCATGCAGATGGCATTTCCCGGCATGAACGTGCCCGGCTGGGGCCTCGTCACGCCCGCCGACTACAACATGCTCGTCACCAACCACGGCGCGATCATGATCTTCTGGGTGGCGATGCCGGTGCTGATCGCGGCGTTCGGGAACTACCTGATCCCGCTGATGATCGGCGCCGACGACATGGTCTTCCCGAAGATCAACCGGCTCTCGTATCAGATCTTCCTGTTGTCGGCGGTCGTGCTCTTCGTCTCGTTCTTCGTCGACGGTGGCGGCTCCGCCGGCGCCTGGACGATGTACCCGCCGCTGATGTCGAAGGACGAATACAGCCTGACGGGGACCGGGTCGAGCGTGTTCCTGGTCGCGATCGCGCTCGAATTCGTTGCGTTCCTGCTCGGCGGCATCAACTTCGTCACGACGGCCATGAACGCTCGGGCGCCCGGCATGCGCTACCAGGACATCCCGATCGTGGTCTGGATGATCGTGATCGCGACCGTCGTGTTCATGGCGTCGGTCGGCCCGCTGGTCGCGGGCGCGATCATGATGCTCTTCGACCAGCAGCTCGGCACCGCGTTCTTCGATCCCAACCGCGGCGGCGACCCGATCCTCTGGCAGCACCTGTTCTGGTTCTTCGGGCACCCCGAAGTCTACGTCGTGCTTCTGCCCGCAACCGGAATCACGGCCGAGATCATCACGGTCTTCTCGCGCAAGAAGCTGTTTGCCTACATGACGGTCGTGAACACGGCGATCGCGACGGGAATCCTCTCGTTCCTGGTCTGGGCCCACCACCAGTTCGTGGCGGGGATCGATCCGCGGATGGCGAACATCTTCACGGTGACCACGCTGATCATCTCGATCCCCGTCGCGGAGATGATGTTCGTCTACATCGCCACGCTCTACGGCGGATCGATCACGCTCGCCACACCCATGCTCTGGGCGCTGGGCTTCATCTTCACGTTCCTGATCGGAGGCGTGACGGGGATCTTCCTCGGCGCGAGCGGCGCGGACATCTACCTGCACGACACCTACTTCGTGCTCGCGCACTTCCACTACACGTTCTTCCCGATCGCCATCATCGGGGCATTCGCCGGGATCACCTTCTGGTTCCCGAAGATGTTTGGAAGGCACATGAACGAGACGCTCGGGAAGATCCACTTCTGGGGCACGTTCTTCGGCTTCAATGAACTCTTCATCCCGCTCTTCATCACGGGTGTCCTCGGCGATCACCGGCGCATCTTCGACTACTCGAACTTCCCCGAGCTCACGACGCCGATGATGGACGGCATGCGGCAGTTCGCGACGATCTCGCTGATCGTCATGCTCGGATTCCAGCTCGTCTTCCTCTACAACTTCCTGACGAGTCTGGTCTGGGGGCGGAAGGCCGAGAAGAATCCGTGGCTCGCCAACACCTTGGAGTGGACGACGGACTCGCCGCCGCCGCACGGGAACTGGCCGGAGCTCCCGACGGTGTACCGCGGCCCGTACGAGTACAGCGTTCCCGATCGCAAAGACGACTTCTGGCCGCAGAACGTGCCGAGCTAGGGGCGGGGAGGGGACATTGACTACTGCAAGCCGACCGATCGCGACGGGTCGCAGCAGCGCCGGGATGCCGACGGGCCGTCTGGCAGTGTGGTGGATCATCGCGTCGGAGATCGTGATCTTCGGTGGCCTGCTCGCCTCGTACGTCATGTACCGGCTGGCGCACGACGCGTTCGCGGAGCAGGCTGCGCACACCAACACGTGGATCGGCGCGTTCAACACGTTCGTGCTCCTGACCTCGAGCCTGTCGGCGGTGCTCGCGCATCAGGCGGCGGACGCGGGCGACGGCCCGAAGGCCGCACGTCTGCTGCAGTACACCATGGGCGGCGGGCTGATCTTCATCACCGTGAAGGCGTTCGAGTGGACCAGTGAGATCCAGCACGGCTTCACGATCGCGTCGAACACGTTCTGGTCGTTCTACTACACCGCGGCGGGCATCCACGCGGCGCACGTGATCGCGGGCGTGGTCATCATGGGCTTCGTCGCGAACACCGCGCGTCGCAATCTCGAGCTGCAGAGGGTCGAGCTGATCGGACTGTATTGGCACTTCGTCGACATCGTCTGGATCTTCCTTTTCCCGCTGCTCTACATCGCGAAGTAGGAGCACTTCGATGGCCGGTCACGCATCGCACGCCGAGCACACGCATCATCCGAACTACGTGAGGATCTGGGCGATCCTGCTCGCGCTGCTGGTCGTGAGCGTGGCCGGGCCGATGCTCGGGATCAAGGTCGTCACTCTGATCACGGCCTTCGGGATCGCGATCGTGAAGGCGTACCTGGTGGTCAAGAACTTCATGCACATCGATGTCGCGCCGAAGCTGGTGACCTACATGGTCCTGACCATGGTGCTCTTCATGCTGCTCCTGTTCGCGGGCACCGCCGCCGACGTGATGGAGTCGCACGGCCACCACTGGAGCAAGCCGGACTGGGTTGCGGGCACCGCCGGTTCATCGGCCCCAGCCGACGCCGGGCACGGCTCCGAGGAAGCCCACTAGGAGTACTGCTCTTTGGCCGCGCCCATCCCCCTGAGCCGGAGCGAACCTCCACGACCGACGACCCGGGTCCAGCTGCTGCCGAGCTCGGTGCTGGCAGTCTCGATCTTCGTGCTCACCGAGATCATGTTCTTCGCGGGCTTCATCTCGGCGTTCGCGATCATGCGCGGGTCCGCGGTGATCTGGCCGCCGCTGGACCAGCCGCGCCTCCCGGCCAGCGAGACCGCGTTCAACTCCGTGTTGCTCTTCGCCAGCGGCGCGCTGCTGTTCCTGGCCGGTCGCCGGCACGCGGCGCGCGCCAGGCAGTCGCAGCGCCTCTTGCTCGGAGCGCTCGCACTCGGCGCGGGCTTCGTGCTGCTGCAGGGACGCGAGTGGGCGCAGCTCCTCGCGCAGGGACTCACGCTCCGCTCGAGCGCGCTGGGCAGCTTCTTCTATCTGATCGTCGGAATGCACGCTCTGCACGCGGTCGTCGCGCTCGGAGTCCTGGGCTGGGTCTGGCTGCGGATGCGTCGCGGCGATCTCTCGCGGCCGACGCTGGCCGCGGCCGAGATCTTCTGGTACTTCGTCGTGGGTGTCTGGCCGGTCCTGTACTGGAGGGTCTACCTGGCATGAGGAGCCGGATCGAGGCGGCGCTGTTCGCTTTCGCACTCGCGTGGCCGGTGCCGCTATCGGCTGCCGCTTGTCCGCTCTGCATAGCGGCGCAGGACGAGGGCGTGCAGATCGCGTACCTCGGCGCCACTGCCTTCATGATCGCCCTTCCGCTCGGGCTCGTCGGTGGATTCGCACTCTGGCTGCGCAGACGCGCGCGGCAGCTCGCAGACGCCGAGGGGCATTGACCCATCGCGCGCTTCTCGCCTGCGCGCTGCTCGCCCTGCTTCAGGGCTGCTCGGGGAGCCGCGTCTACGCGGGACACGGCGTCGTGCACGAGGTGGACGTGGTGAATGGCCAGGCCGTGATCGAGCACGACGAGATCCCAGGCCTGATGTCGGCGATGACGATGCGATTCGACGTTCCCGATCCAGCGGTGCTCGCGAAGCTCTCGCCGGGACAGCACATCGAGTTTGATCTCGAGGTCACGGAGCAGAGCTATCGGATCGTCGCGGTCCGGAGCGCGGGCTCGCGAAGCGGTGCCTCGAGAGCGCCGTCACTGGCCTCGATGCGGCGCGAGCGCGACCCGGCGCCGGGATTCTCGCTGATCGACCACGAGGGCAAGCGCGTCTCGCTCGGCGATCTCGCTGGTGAGAACCTGTTGGTCGATTTCATCTTCACGCGCTGCGGCGGACCTTGCCCGATCCTGACGTCTCGTCACGTCGAGCTGCAGCGACTCCTGTCGCCGGGAATTCGCGAACGAGTCCACTTCGTCTCGATCTCGCTCGACCCCGCAAACGACTCCCCGGAGGCGCTCACAGCCTACGCGCGCGCGCGCGGCGCGGATCTGTCCGGCTGGTCGTTCCTGACCGGACCGGAGGCAGAGGTCTCGGAGGTCGTCCGGAGCTGGGGCGTCGGCACGCTCCGCGCTCCCGACGGGAACATCGATCACGCGATCGCCACCTTCCTCGTCGACGCGCGCGGACGGATCGCCAGGCGCTGGTTGGGTCTGGAGCAGACCGCGGCGCAGATGCGCGACGAGATCGCCGCGCTCGCCGATGCGACTCCCGCGGGGACCTGAGCGATGACCGGCTTTCGCCCCGCGCGCGGTCTCACGATCCTCACGATGGTCTGCGTGCTCGCGTTCTGCTCGCTCGGCACCTGGCAGGTTCGCCGGCATCTCTGGCGCACGGCCGACCTCGCCGAGAAGAGCGCGCGGATCGCGCTCCCGGCGGTCGAGCTCGCCGAGGCGGAAGCGAATCCGGACGATTTCGCGTTCCGGCGCACCGAGGTCCGCGGCCGCTTCGAACTCGCCGACACCATTCTGGTCGGACCCGTCGAACGCGGGCACGCGCTCGGCGCGCGCGTGTTCACGCCGCTGCGTAGAGAGGGCGCGGCGGCCGACGCTCCGCGGCTCTTGGTCGACCGCGGCTGGATTCCGCAGGCGGAGACGCCGCGCTTCATGCCGCCGCCGAGCGGCGAGAGCGAGGTCGTGACCGTCCGGGGGCTATTGCTGCCACTGGCGCTTCGCGAGGCCGTGCCCGGGTCGCGCGAGCCGCGTCGGACCTACTTTCCGCGCTTCAGCCCGGATCGTCCGAGCCTGGTCGCGAAGCTGAACTCCCAGATCCCGTACGCTCTCGTCGGAGCGATGGTGCAGTCGGTGGAGAACGAGTCGGGAGGCTTTCCGATCGGAGAGATGGCTCGCCCGGTGAGTCCGGTCGATCACCGCGGCTACGCGATCACCTGGTTCAGCGTCGGCGCGCTCTCGCTCGCGGCCTGGGTCGAGTACGGGCGCCGACGCGCCCGCGAGCTCGCCTGACGCGAGTCACTGACTCGGGTTCCCACCCTCGCTGAACTGGAGCTTCACCAGCTCCTGGTAGAGCCCGCTTCGCGCGGCGAGCTCCTCGTGAGTTCCGGTCGTGCTGATCCGGCCGTTCTCCAGCACCGCGATCCTGTCGGCCGACTGCACCGTCGCCAGACGGTGGGCGATCACGATCACCGTGCGGCCCTTCATCAGGTTCCCGATCGCCTCCTGGACGACCTGTTCGGACTTCGCGTCGAGCGCGGAGGTCGGCTCGTCGAGGATCAGGATCTGCGGGTCGCGCACGATCGCGCGCGCGATCGTGATGCGCTGCCGCTGCCCGCCGGAGAGCTGTCCGCCGAGCTCGCCCACCGTGGTCTCGTAGCCCTGCGGAAGGTTTTCCACGAAGTCGTGCGCGTTGGCGGCCCGCGCCGCCTCGACGACCTCCGCCAGGCTCGCCTCGGGTCGCCCGTAGCGGATGTTCTCGAGGATGGTCGTGTCGAACAGGAACGGCTCCTGCGTCACCACCGCGCACATCTCACGCAGCGACGAGCGCGTGATCCTCCTGGCGTCGACGCCGTCGAACTCGATGCTCCCGGACTCGGGATCGTAGAAGCGCAGCACCAGGTCGGCGATCGTGGTCTTTCCCGCTCCGGTGGGGCCGACCAGCGCGAGTGTCTGACCGGCCGGAATCTCGAGGTCCAAGCCGCGCAGCACTTCTTCGCGCCCGTAGTGGAACACGACCCTGCGGAACACGATACCGCGCGTCAGGCGCGAGATGGCCTCGGCGCCCGATTCGTCAGCGAGCTCCTCGTCCGCGTCGAGCAGTTCGAAGATGCGCTCCGCGGACGGCAACGCGTCGTGGATCCCATTCCAGATCTGGGCCAGCGCCTTCAGCGGCCGGTACAGACTTCCCGAGACGAACGAGAACGCCATCAGGGTGCCCAGCGTGAGTCCCCAGAAGTCGCCGATCACCGCCCAGACGCCCAGCAGCACGACGGCGATCATCACCCCTTGAGAGAAGAACTCGACGAACGCTCGCGAGTACACGCGGTTGCGGATCACGGCCACCGCGCGCCGGAAGTACTTCATCACCTCGGTTCTGAACGCGTCGCTCTCGAGCTTCTCCGCTCCGAAGGCTTTGATCACCTTGATCCCCGACAGGATCTGCACGAAGCGCCGCATGACCTCCGAGACCTGCTCCTGCCTGCGCCGGCCCGCCTTGCGGATGCGGGTGCCGAAGACGGAGAGGACGATCGCGATCGGCGGTCCGATCACGAGCAGGGCCAGGGTCAGCTGCCACGACAGGATCGCCGAGGCCGTGAGCGCGGCGACCACCACCCCCAGATCCTCGAGGAAGTCGCCGTAGATCATCGCCTGCAGCCGGTTGGCGATGGCGGCGTCGCTCGTGAGTCGCGTGATCGCCTCGCCGCGCGGATCCCGCTGGTGGCGGGTAAGCGGCAGCCGCAACAGCTTGGACACGATCTCGTGCTGCATGTCGACCAGCACCCGCGTCATCACCCACTCGGAGGTGAAGTCGCGAATCAGCCGCACTACCGGCATGACCAGGATCAGCAGCACGGCGGCCAGAACCGAGCGCTTCAGGTTCTTGCGCACCCTGTCCTTCAGATCGCGGCGCTCCTCACGGAGCTTCTTGCGGTCGCTGTCGTCCGGTCTGGCCTTGTCGAGCAGATCCTCGAGCGAGTGGACGCGCACGTCCTCGAGCGCGACGTCGTCGACCACGCCCTTCATGATGAACGCGCGACCGGTCAGACCGCCGCCATAGAGCAGCGAGAAGACGATCACGATCGCGACCAGCCACGCGTACGGACGCGCGTAGCCGAGCAGCCGCAGGATCAAGTTCGGTTTGCGCTCGGCCGGCTCGGGCACGTGCCCTCAGGCGACCTTGGTGACCTTCCCCGAGCGGATGCACTGAGTGCAGACGCGCAGCTTCCGCACCCGGCCGGAGACGTTCGCGCGCACGCGCTTCAGATTGGGCAGGAAGCGCCGGCGCGACTTGTTGTTCGCGTGGCTCACGGTGTTGCCGGTCGAGGGTCGCTTGCCGCAGAGATCGCAGGAAAATGCCATGGTTCGGTCCTCGTTAGCGCCGGGGGGCTTGTACCAAATGCCCCCGCGTCTGTCATGCCGATCCTCGTCGGGCTCCGAGCCTTTCCGCGAGCCGCAGGGCGGCCCGCCGCGCCAGGAGGAGCTCTCCCTCGAAGCCCAGCCCGGGCGCGAGCTCCGCGCCCACCGAAACGACCGGTGGCTTTCCGCGCAGATTTCCACCACTGCGCGGCGTCAGGAAGCGGTGGTCGGCGGCGTCGCGGTCCCAGCGCGGCCCGGAGCCCAGGTCGACCGCGCTGATGCCCCCGCCCGGAAACGGACTGAGGTCTCCGAGCGGCAGCTCCGCCGGCAGCCGGGCCGCGCCCGGACCGCCGATCAGGACCCATTCGACCCCGTTCTGGATCGGGTCCGGGTAGCGAGGGAGCCAGTGCAGGGGGG
>VGRW01000090.1 GCA_016875225.1 Deltaproteobacteria bacterium | reverse complement strand
AGCATCCACACCGTGACCGCGTTCCTGTTCATGGGTCTGAAGGCGCGGCCGTTCTGGAACAGCGCGATCCTGGCGCCGCGCTTCCTGGCCAGCGCCTTCTGCTCCGGCCCGGCGCTCCTGGTGCTGATCTTCCAGATCCTGCGCTCGGTGCGGCCGATCAAGATCTCCGACGAGGCGCTGCGCAAGATCGGAGAGCTGCTCGCGTACGCGATGGCCGCCAACCTGTTCTTCCTGGCCTGCGAGGTGTTCCGCGACTTCTACTCGGCCTCCGCCAGCGCCCACACGATCCATGCCGAGTTCCAGTGGTTCGGCCTCGAGGAGCACGGGATTGCCGGCTACACCTGGCTCGCGCTGGCCTGCAACTCGATCGCGTTTGCGATCTTCCTGGTTCCTTCGCTGCGCAACCGGCTGCGTGTGCTGAGCGCGGGCTGCGTCCTCGCCATCGTGGGCGTCTTCACCGAGAAGGGTCTGGGACTGCTGCTGCCCGGTCTCACGCCCGACGCGCTCGGCGAGGTCTACCGCTATGCGCCGAGCGCGAACGAGATCCTCGTCGGAGCGGGGGTCTGGGGCATCGGCGCGCTCTGCTTCACGCTGATGTCGAAGGTCGCGATCGCGATCACGCTCGGCGAGCTCCGCTACCGACCCCGCTGACGTGGGACATCGAGACGCGCTGCGTGAGCGAGCGTGTCCGAGTAACTCACCGGGACTGCGCCAGATCCGACGAGCGACTGGCCTGATTCGTGCACGCGATCAGGGCAGCTCGGGAGGGAAGGCGTGATCGTGTCGGGCGTGCTCGTCATCTGTCGGGGAGACCGTCTCCGGGACGTGACTGCGGCCGTCGGCGCGCTGCCGGGTGTCGAGGTCCATCAGGTGGACCCGGCCGGCCGCCTCGTCCTCACGATCGAGGCAACCAGCACGGACGGCTGTGCCGACCGGCTGCGCGCGATCCAGGCACTTCCCGACGTGATCTCCGCCGAGATGGCGGTGCACGTCTTCGAAGACGAGGGGCACCCATCAGTCACACACGGCGTGATTTCCTGAAGACCGCGGTCGCTGCGTCGGTAGCGACGACCTTCGGTCTGCCCGTGACGCGAGACGCGCTCGCGGCCGCGGACAAGCTGGACGTCGAGGCGGGCTGGACCTGGGACAAATCAGCCTGTCGCTTCTGCGGCGTCGGCTGCGGGATCCTGGTTGCGACGAAGGAAGGGCGCGTCGTTGCGGTGAAGGGCGACCCCGAGTCGCCGGTGAACCGCGGAATCAACTGCATCAAGGGCTACGCGAACGCGAAGATCCAGTACGGCGAGGACCGGCTCACCAAGCCCCTGCTGCGCATGAAGAACGGCAAGTACGACAAGAACGGCCGCTTCACGCCGGTGAGCTGGGAGCAGGCCTTCGACGTCATGGCCGCGAAGTGGAAGCAGTACTACGACACGCTCGGCCCTTCGAGCGTCGCGATCTTCGGATCGGGGCAGTTCACGGTCGACGAGGGCTACGTCGCGGCCAAGCTGATGAAGGCGGGGTTCCGCTCCAACAACCTCGACCCGAACGCGCGGCACTGCATGGCCTCGGCGGTCGCGGGGTTCATGCAGACCTTCGGCATGGACGAGCCCCCCGGCTGCTACGACGACATCGAGCACGCCGACGCGATCGTGTGTTGGGGCGCGAACATGGCCGAGTGCCACCCGGTGCTCTGGTCGCGGGTCTCGGACCGGAAGCTCACGCATGAGAAGACCCGGATCGTGAACCTGACCACCTTCAGCAACCGCACCAGCGACGCGGCGGATCTCGAGATCGTGTTCCGCCCCCAGACGGACCTGGCGATCATGAACTTCATCGCGCGCCACATGCTCGAGAAGGGCCGGGTGAACTGGGACTTCGTGAACAAGCACTGCGTCTTCGCGGCCGGGCCGACGGACATCGGCTACGGGCTTCCGGACGACCACCCGCTCGAGCAGGGGCAGGCGAACCGCGCGACTCCGGACGCGCACTGGACCATCAGCCGCGAGGAGTTCGAGAAGTCGGTCGCGCCCTACGACGCCGACTACGTGAGCAAGCTCTCGGGCGTGCCCAAGGAGCAGCTCGTCGAGCTCGCGGAGATCTACTCGGATCCCGCACTCAAGGTGCTCTCGTTCTGGACCATGGGCTTCAACCAGCACACGCGCGGCACCTGGGTCAACGAGCAGGCCTACATGCTGCACCTGCTCGGCGGGAAGATCTCGACGCCGGGCTCGGGCGCCTTCTCGCTCACCGGCCAGCCGTCCGCGTGCGGGACGGCGCGCGAGGTCGGCGTGTTCGCGCACCGGCTGCCGGCCGACATGGTCGTGAACAACCCCAAGCACCGCGAGATCACCGAGGGGCACTGGAAGCTGCCCGCGAAGACGCTCAACCCCAAGATCGGCACGCACGCGGTCGCGATGATGCGCCAGCTGAAGTCGGGTCAGGTGCGCTTCTTCTGGTCGCTCGTGACCAATCCGTTCCAGGACTACCCGAACATCAATCCCTGGCTCGAGGCCGCGCGCGAGGGCGACAACTTCATCGTCGTCTCGGACGTGTACCCGACGGTCTCCGCGAAGGTGGCGGACCTCGTGCTTCCAGCGGCGATGATCTTCGAGAAGTGGGGCGCGTACGGGAACTCGGAGCGGCGCGGGCAGCATTGGCGCCAGCAGGTGAAGGCACCCGGCGAGGCGAGGGCCGACGTCTGGCAGCTGCTCGAGTTCTCCAAGCGTTTCACGCTCGCCGAAGTCTGGAAGGATCAGCCGCTGCCGGGCCTGAAGGAGGCCGGCTACGAGGACGGAAAGCTTCCGAGCGTGCTCGAGGCGGCATTGAAGCTCGGCTATCGCCCCGACCAGACGCTCTACGACGCGCTCTTCGCGACCGAGGCGAACAAGGCCTTCGCCTGGCCGGATCCGATCGCGGAAGGCCGCTCCAACGACGTCGCGGAGCGCCTCGGCTTCTTCGTGCACAAGGCGCTCTGGCAGGAGTACCGCAAGTTCGGCCTCGGCAACGGCCACGACCTCGCGGAGTTCGACACCTATCACAAGGTGCGCGGGCTGCGTTGGCCGGTGGTGAACGGGCGCGAGACACGCTGGCGCTACAGCGAAGGCCATGACCCGTACGTGAAGCCCGGCGAGGGGTTCAACTTCTACGGCAAGGCCGCGAAGACCATCCCTGCGGGCGGCCCGACGGGCGCTCCCGTCGATCTAACCGGCAAGGCGAAGATCTTCTTCCGGCCCTACGCGCCTCCAGCCGAGTCACCGGATGCCGAGTACGATCTCTGGCTCTCGACCGGGCGCGTGCTCGAGCACTGGCATTCCGGCTCGATGACCAAGCGCGTGCCCGAGCTCGACCGCGCCGTGCCCCACGCGAAGCTGTACATGCATCCCGAGGACGCCAGCGCGCGCGGGCTCGCCCGCGGCGAGGAGGCGCTGCTCGAATCGCGGCGCGGCTCGGTCCGGGCGCGGATCGAGACGGAGGGGAGAAACCTGCCCCCGAAGGGGCTCGTGTTCGTGCCCTGGTTCGACGAGAACCTCCTGATCAACAAGCTCACGCTCGACGCGACCTGCCCGATCTCGAAGCAGACCGACTTCAAGAAGTGCGCCTGCCGCGTGAGGAAGCTTCCGGCATGAGTGACTCGGACACGAGCCTGTCTCGCCGCGAGCTGCTCTCGCGCCTGATCCCCAGGCCGAGGCCGGAGCCTGCGGCGCCCTCGGACGTCGACAACACCGAGCGCGTGCTGCGGGAGCTGTCCAAGCCGATTTCACCCGATCCGAACAGGAGGTCGACATGCGACGCCGCATGAGTCCCAGCGCCGTTTCGCTGCTCGCAGCCATCGGCGCCTTCGCATTCCTGGCCGCGAGCACCGGCACGGCTCCGGAGAAGGAGGTCGACGATGGCCGCGACGTGCGCTTCCGCGACGTCGAGATCACCTCGACGGCCCCCCAGGCGCAGGAGAAGTACCTCGAGACCGCGCCCGGCGAATCGAAGCTGCTCGAGCGCTCCTTCCCGGGCGCTCCGCCGCAGGTCCCGCACGAGATGGAGAGCATGCTCCCGATCACGCGCGATTCGAACGATTGCCTCGAGTGTCACCTGCCCGAGAACGCGACCGGGAAGAAGGACGTGCCGACGCCGAAGAGCCACTTCCAGCGTCCGATCGTGGCAGACGGAGGCCCGGGCGAGCCGATGGCGACGGTGATCAAGGGGTACGAGGCACGGAAGGAGCTCTTGGGGAGCCGCTACGACTGCAACATGTGCCACGTGCCGCAGACAGCGGGGAAGTGACTACTTCTTTTCGGTGAGCGTGCGAAGGAACGCGACCATCCCCCAGATCTTCTCGTCGCCCCACGACTTGTCGGAGCCGGGGCCGAAAGCCGGCATCTCGCTTCGCGGCGCGCCGCCCTTCAGGATCTGCCAGTAGAGCTGCCCGTCGCTGCGCGTCGCCATCCGCGCTCGATCCCTGAAGTTGGCCGGGGGAACCGGCTGCGCGGCCGCGTCGTCGCCGCCGCCGTCGCCGCTCGCTCCGTGGCAGCGGGCGCAGTTCGCCTTGAATTGCTTGGCGAAGTACTTCTGCTTCGCAGCGTCGAGCACGACCGGGTTCTTCGCTTCGGCGATCTCGGGCGGGGCGTCGTCGCGGGCGGACGACGCCGGGGCGCAGGCGAGGATCGCCACGAATACGGGGATCCACAGCACGGAGAGGGGATCGGCGCGGCGCATTTCGGCTCCTTCTCTGGCGCGGCTCACGGCTCGAGGCGCGTCTTGTTCCAGGCATTGTACTTGCCGACGGGCATCGCGAAGGGCAGGCGCGCGACCTCCGCGAGGGATTTGGAGTCGTAGACGACGACGGCCCCGTCCGCGTGCCAGACACTGACGAGCGCGCGATCGCCCTTTGCCGTGAACTCGGTGTGCATCGCGATCTTGCCGGGCGCGGGCACGAGCGTCTGCGCTTCGAGCTCGAGCGTGTCCTTGCGCAACAGCTGAACCGCTTCGGTGTTGGTGTCGACCCAGAGGAACGGCGTTCCCGGGTGGGTGCGCGCGAAGTAGCCCGCACCCCGCAGCGCGATCTCCTTCACGACCTCGAAGCGGTCGAGCCGGACGATCGAGAGCTTTGCCGCGCCCATGTGATTGAATGCGGCGTACTGCACGCCCTCGCGCTCGAAGAAGCACGCGGAGAAGAGGTGAGGCAGACCCTCCGTCGCCAGTGCCCCGACCTCGGCGCCCTTCTCGAGATCCCAGAGCACGAGCCGCTTCCCGCCGCGCGAGCTCGCGACGAGCTGCCTGGTCCCGGGAACGAAGGCGAAGTCCTCGAACGGCTCCGGAAGTCCGACCTCTCGAAGCGCGAGGTCGCGCGGCGAGAAGAAGATCATCCGAGGCGAGTCGCGCAGCGTCAGCACGAAGCGGTCCTCGCCCGGCAGCGCGTACACGCCGCTCGGCTGGCCGTCGAGCGGGAGCGTGGCGAGCGGGCGAAGCTCGCCGTCGAGCACGACCAGCGACGCGGGCAGCTGGTTCGCGACCACGATCCGATCCCCGGCCGCGGAGATCGCGAGGTTGCGCGTATTTACGGCGACCTTGATCCGCGCGACCGGGCGCCCGCGCGACAGGTCGTAGAGCGTGACGGTGCCGTCGCGCGTCGTCGCCACGAACTTCGTGAACGCGGCGTCGAATTTCGGGCCGCCGTGGACCTTGCCCGCGTCGAAGCGGTCGAGCTCGCGAAACGAGTCGCCGTCCAGCACCGCGATCCGACCCGCGTCGCGCTCGACGACCAGGATCGCGTTCTCGCGCCGCACTTCGGGCGGCATCCGGTCCACGCCCGCGGGAATCTCGACGCGACTCTGCGCGATTTCGTCCCTTCCCCAAGTGATCGGCCCGACCGGCGTTCGCAGCAGCGCGACCAGGCCTTTGGTGGTCGCGTCGTCCAGCACGTCCCGGAACGCCGGCATCTGGGTCGCGGGGAGCCCGTCGCGGATCAGCGCGGCCAGGGCCTCGTCGTCCCTTCGCGCGAGCAGGTCGGGAAGGAGTGGCGGCGCATAGCCGCCGTAGCGGCGCTCGCCGTGACAAGACGCGCAGCGCTCCTGGTAGGCGGCCGCGGCGTCGGGCGTTTCGGAGGCGAGCGCTGGGGCGGCGGCCAGGAGTGAGAGGACGAGCAACCGGATTCGAAGCGTGAGCGGTGCGGGCATGTAGGTTAGTCTAGCGAGATGCTCCCCGTCAGCGATCTGCTCGAGGTTGCGCGCCGCTCCGTCTCGGGGGCGGACGTCGGAGCGCGCGCGCCCGCGCGCTTCGCGCCCGCCGGGGACGCGCCGTTCGTGGTGGTCTGGAACGTCGGAATCCACTGCAACATGAGCTGCCCGCACTGCTACGCCGCGGCGACGTCGCAGCCGTCGCCGCACGACCTGGACACGGACGAGGGACTGAAGCTGATCGAGCAGATGGCCCGCGCCGGAGTGCGCGTGTTGATCCTGAGCGGCGGCGAGCCGCTGCTGCGTCCGGACCTCTTCACGCTTCTGTCTCGCGCGCGCGAGGTCGGTCTCGCGCCGCAGCTCTCGACCAATGGCGTGCTGATCGACGAGCCGATCGCGCGGCGCCTCGCCGACGGCGGCGTCGGGTACGTGGGCGTGAGCCTCGACGGACTCGGAAGCTGGAACGATTCGTACCGCGGGCTTCCCGGTGGCTTCGATCGCGCCGTCCGCGGGCTCGGCTTCGCACGCGGCGCGGGGATGCGCACGGGGGTGCGCATGACGCTCACGCGGCGCAATGCCGATCAGCTCGACGGCGTGGCCGAGGTCGCGCTCGAGTGCGGCGCGGATCGCTTCTACGTCTCGCACCTGGTCGACTCGGGCCGCGGCGCGAAGCTCGTGTCCGACGACCTCGATCGCTCCGAGGCGCGATCGCTGCTTCTGGGTCTGTTCGAGACCGCGGAGCGCTGGCTCGATCGCGGCGTCGCCACGCGCGTGGTGACCGGGTCGAACGACTCCGACGGGCCGTTCCTGCTGCGCTGGATCGAGACGCGCTACGGCTCCGAATCCGCCGCGCCGGTAGCGAAGCTCCTGCTCGAGCGCGGCGGGAACTCCGCCGGCGAGCGCATCCTGTCGGTGGACCACCGCGGGCGCGTGCACCCCGACCAGTTCTGGCGCGCGGCAGTTCTCGGCGACGTGCGGACGACGCCGTTCGCGGAGATCCTGAAGCATCCACTCCGGGAGCAGCTCCGCGACCGACTCGCGCACCTGAAGGGCCGCTGCGGGGCGTGCAGCTACCGCTCTTTGTGTCGCGGCTCGCACCGGGAGCGCGCGCTCGCGCGCGACGGCGACATCTGGGCGCCGGACCCCGCCTGCGTGCTCGAGGACCACGAGATCGGCGTCGCGGAGGCGAGCGTCCGGGCGGCGCGAAATTGAGGCGGTTGGCGCGCGGGCTCGCCGCGGCTGCGCTCGCGCTCGTCGCAGGCGTGGCGATCGCGCACGCGTCCGGCGTCGGTTCGCGCGTGTTCGTGGTCGAGCGGGCCTCGGGGCGACTCGCCGTCTACGACCTGGACCAGCGCGCGCTCCTGCCCGGCCGCATCGAGGGGCTCGGCGACCTCAGTCACGCGACCATGACGTTCACTCCGGATCTGCGCTCAGGATTCCTCGCGACGCGAGGCGGAAAGGTGACGCGGATCGACCTCGAGAAGGTCGCCGCTGCCGGCGAGGTCCTGACCTCGCAGAACTCGATCGACAACGCGATCAGCCAGGATGGGCGATTCCTCGCCGTCGCCGAGTACGTGCCCGGCGGGCTCACCATACTCGACGCACGCGACCTGAAGGTGCTCGCAAAGCACCCGGCGAAGTACGTGCGCGACGGCCAGACGCTCGAGAGCCGGGTCACCGGCGTGGTGGACGCTCCCGGCAACCGCTTCGTCTGCGTTCTGATCGAGGCCGGGGAGATCTGGGTGGTCGACGCGTCCAAGCCGGACTTCCCGATCGAGCGCCGCATCCCGACGCCCCAGGCGATGCCCTACGACGCGATGATCACGCCCGACGGACGGCACTACCTGGTCGGGCACCTCGAGTCGCCGAAGGTCTCGGTGCTCGACCTCGCGCATCCCGAGGCCGGTGTGCGGGTGGTCGACTTCGGTGATCCGAGCTTCGCGCGCGGCGCGCCCGCGAAACTGCCGCACATGGCCTCCTGGGCGGTGGCCGGGGATCGCGTCTTCGTCCCGCTCGTCGGCGAGAAGCGACTCGCCGTGCTCGACCGAGCGACGCTCGCGTTCCGGAGCTCGCTCCCCGTGCGCGGGCACCCGGTCTACGCGGTGCGTTCGCCGACGGAGCGCGAGATCTGGGTCAGCTTCTCGGGCGAGGAGGACGACGCGTTCGTGCAGGTGATCGACGTCGAGTCACTCGCGATCAAGGACACGATTCGACTGGGAGGACGCATCTACCACATGGACTTCACGCCACGCGGATCGCACGTGTTGGTCACGGCGAACCGCGACAACAAACTCTTGCTCGTGAACGCGACCACGCACCAGATCGAGGACGTCGAGGAGCTCGCCTCGCCGTCGGGGATCTTCGGCGTCTGGCGCGCGTTCCGGATCGGACTCTAGGAATGGGACTTTCGGAGGCAGACCGGAATCGGCTACTGCGTCGCGTGCAGCACGAGGTGCCGTTCATCGAAGAGACGTTCGCCGCGATCGCCGCCGACCTGGGATTCCACGAGGACGAGGTGCTCGCCGAGCTCCGCGCGCTCCGGGAATCTGGGCTGCTGCGCGAGATCTCGGCGGTGCTCGAGGGCAGCGCGCTCGGCTACGACAGCGCGCTCGTGGCGTGTGCCGTGCCGCCGGCCGACCTCGCGCGCGTGGTCGAGGTCGTGAGCGCACACCCCACGGTCACGCACAACTACCTGCGCGAGCACGCCTACAACCTCTGGTTCACGATCGCCGTTCCCGAGCAGATGGGGCTCGACGCGACGCTGCGGGCGCTCGCAGCAGCGGCCGGGGTCGACGCCTTCCACGCGCTGCGGCGCACGGCGACGTTCAAGATCGGCGTGAACTTCGACCTCGAGAGCGGGACCAACCAGACCGACGCGCAGGAGATCGCCGCGGTCGCAGCCTTCCGACCCGGCAAGCGCGAGCAGGGGATCTTCCGCGCGCTCCAGACGCCGCTTCCGCTCGAGAGTCGCCCCTTCGACGAGCTCGCGCGCGCCTGCGGCTGCTCGACCGGGGAGCTGCTGGACTTCGCGCGCTCGCATCTCGGCGGCGCGATCCGCCGCTACGTCGGCACGCTGCGGCACCGCAAGGCGGGCGTGCGCGCGAACGGAATGGCGGTTTGGAACGTCGCCGACCCCGACCTGCAGCGGATCGGGAGGGCGCTGGCCGCAGCGCCCGAGGTGAGTCACTGCTACGCGCGAAACGCGATCCCGGGCTTTCCCTACACGCTGTACAGCATGCTTCACGCACAGACGCGCGAGGCCTGCCTGGCGATCGCTTCGCGACTCGCGAACGAGGTCGCGATCTCCGACTACACGGTTCTGTTCAGCGTCGAGGAGTACAAGAAGGTCCGGCTGCGCTACTTCCTGCCCGAGCTCGATGCTTGGTGGGAGGCGAATCGCGACGCGCTCGGTTGAGCGCGTCGCGTCGCTCACTTGGTCTCGATCGGACCCGGAGCCTTGACCTGCTCCATCAGGTCGTTGTTCCACTCACCCTCGACCTTCACGTGCGCGGCGGCTCCCTTCAGCACCGCGTCGATCAGGTTGTGGTTGAGGTACACGTACAGGCCCGGCTGCTCGAAGGTATAGATGGCGGCGCCCGCGGTCCCGCCGGGGATGAACCAGGTCTCCTGGTTCGTGTCCGGAGGATCGTTGAAGGAGCCGGTAGCCCAGACGTAGCTGCCGTGGCCACCGATCAGGTGCGGGCGCGTGTCGCGGTTCGCCTGCGAGTGGATGAACATGACCGTCTCGCCGACCTTCGACTTCAGCGAGTGATCGCCGGTGAGCGCGCCGACGGCACCGTTGAACACCACGTGGCTCGGATTGTTGGTGAGCATCGTCTCGAGCATGTCGGGCATCGCCGTGAGCGGTGAGTCGTAGCTCTTGTACTTTCCGTCCGAACCCTTGGGCACGTAGAAGTCCTGCTCGCCGATGTAATAGGCCTTGTCGTAGCTGAGGGGGTTCCCCTTGCCGTCCTTCAGGCCGTTCCGCGGCAGCACCATGATCGCGCCGTTCATGCCGGCAACGACGTGGTAGGGAATCATCGCCCCGCCCGGCGCGCAGTGGTAGACGAAGACACCTGGCCGGGTCGCCTTGAAGCGCAGCACTGCCTCCTGGCCCGGCGCGATTAGCGTTAGGCCGGCTCCGCCGAGAGCTCCAGTGGCGGCGTGGAAGTCGATCTTGTGGCTCATCACGTTGCCGGAGAAGCCGGTCCAGTACTCGGGATTCTCCACGCCGGGCGCCTTCCTCGAGCGATTGACCAGAGTGAGCTCCACGTAGTCACCCTCGTGGACGACGATCAGCGGCCCCGGGACGGTGCCGTTGAAGGTCATCGCCTGGACCGTCGTCCCTTCGGGGTCGATCACGATCTTGAGCTCTTCGACCTCCATGCGGACCTCGACGATCTTCGGACCGCCCTCGGCCTTGATGGAGTGCTTCGGCACCATCGGCGGTGCCACCAGCTCCTGCTTCACGCGCGGCAGCCCCTTCGCCTTCGAGGGCTTGTCGGCCTGCGCAGTGGTCGCGCAGATGCCGACCGCCACGGCCAGGAACACGTACGTGACTCGTCTCATCTGTCGTTCTCCTCAATGCCCCGCCCGTGATGTGAGTGTCGAGGGTCGGCGGGGGACGCCTCCTCTCCCGAATCGCTCTTGGATCCCAGATCGTCGGACGCGCCCGAAGCCTGCTCCGTGAGTAGCGAGCGCACGGCGCTCTCCATCTCGGCAAGCGGAGACCCGGAGAAATAGAGGCCACGCACGCGGCCCGCGGCATCGAGCAGGTAGATCTGCTGCGCGTGGGTGTAGAGGTAAGACTTCTCGGTATACGCCTTGGAGCGGTGGTGCTCGGTGCTGATCTCGACGTCGTGCGTGCGATGGTGCTCCGCCAGATAGAGACCGGCGATCTGGTCGATCTGATCGCGAGTTCCGGTCAGGCCGACGAAGCGAGCGTCGAACTGCGGCAGATACTTCGCGAGCACCTCGGCCGTGTCGACTTCGGGGTCCACCGTGACGGACAGGACCTGCGCGCCGTCCGCCGCGGGCCCCAGCTGCTTCACGAGATCCTTCAGGTGCGCGAGCGTGACCGGACATACGTCCTGGCAGCTGGTGTAGCCGAAGAAGAGCAGAACGACCTTGCCGCGGAATTCGGCGAGACTCACATCGCGACCCAGACTGCTCGGCGCTTTGAAGTCCCCGCCGACCTGCTCGAGGATCGGCAGCTTCTCTTCGGAGCTCGCGAGCGTAGGCGTCGCGCCGAGAGCTCCAGTTGTCAGAGGACGTGATATCCGAGGCGTAAGAGGACACCCAGATTTCCGCACCTCCCGGTAAGGCCGGGCGGTCCACGATCTCCACGGGGGAGGTCGGATGGAGCGCCGGCTGAGACGGGAGGAAGTGGTGACGATCGGAGTTCTTTACGAGCGGGGCATGAGCATGCGGGCGATCGCGCGGCAGCTCGGGGTCGACGAAAAGGCGGTGCGCTACCGGCTCGAGCGGCTAAAGACACGAGCGCGAGACCGGCGTGCGGACCAGGTGTCGTCGGTCGCGCCGTTCGCCGAGGCGATCGGCGAGTGGATGCGTGGGATGGCCGCGGGGCGCGGCGCGAACGGCTTGGCGCTGTACGAGTGGCTGGTGGCGGAGCACGGCTACGCGGGCAGCTACAAGGCGGTGCAGCGCTTCGTGCGGGCGCAGTACCCCGCGCCCAAGATCCGGGTGCGGCGGCGGGTCGAGACGCCGCCGGGCGCGCAGGCGCAAGCGGACTGGGCGGAGTTTCGCGGGGTGGTGGTCGCGGCGGCGCCGCGCGATCTGTTCGCGTTTCACCTGGTGCTCTCGCACTCGCGCCACGAGGCGATCGTGTGGTCGGAGCGCACGGACGAGCTGGCCTGGCTGACGGTGCACAACGCGGCGCTGCAGCGACTGGGTGGCGTGCCGGGCGTGATCCGCGTCGACAACACCAAGACGGCGATCGCGACGGGCGCGGGGCCGCGGGGCGTGGTGAACGAGCGCTACGCGACGTATGCGCGGGCGCTGCGCTTCCACGTCGACGCGGCACGGCCGTACACGCCCGAGGACAAGGGCAAGGTGGAGCGCCGAATCCTCGCGCACAAGGCGGGCTTCGATCCGCGCCGCCGTAGCTGGCGCGATCTGGTCGAGCTTCAGGCGGCGACCGACGCGGCGGTGCAGAGGAGCGCCGAGAAGCGGATCTGTCCCGCGACGGGCGCGAGCGTGTGGGAGAGCTTCCAAGCGGAGCAGAAGCGGCTGACTCCGCTGCCCGAGCATCTGCCCGAGCCGTTTGACCTGGTCGCGCAGCGGCGCGTCGGCCGCGATTCAACGGTGGCGTTCGAGGGGCGCACGTACAGCGTGCCGTTTCGCTTCGCGGAGCAGGTGGTGGAGGTGCGCGGCTGCTCGGCGACGGTGCAGGTCTGGGCCGAGGGCGCAGTCGTGGCGGAGCATGCGCGCGCGACGCGAGCGCGGATCGTGCTCGACCCGAGTCACTACGAGGGCGAGAGCACCGAGCGCGTGTCGGCGCCGGTGCCGGTCGGGCGCATGGGGCAGCGACTCGCCGAGATCCTGGCGATGGCTCCGGCGCAGCGGCCGATCGACTTCTACGCAGCGCTTGCGGGGGTGGCGCGATGACGACGGACGCGCTGCCGCCGCTGCCGAAGAGGCCACCCCAGGTCGATCTGGATCAGACGCGCGAGCGACTCACCAAGCTCGGTCTGGTGCACGCGGCCGAAGCGTTGGGCGAACACGTGGCGAACGCGGCGAAGGCCACGCACCCGCCGCACCGTTTCCTCGATGGCTTGCTCGAAGCCGAGCTCGCCCTCAGTGGCCACCTCAAAACCGGCCAGTCGTGGCCGGGTCAAAACCGGCCAGTCGCGCGTCCGGGACAGGGTCTGTCCC
>VGRW01000089.1 GCA_016875225.1 Deltaproteobacteria bacterium | reverse complement strand
AAGGAATCCAGGAAGGCGAAGAATCGGACGTCCATCGGCTGCTACAGAAAAGAAGTTGCTTGATCCCGATCCCGGGCTGCGCCACCAGCGAAGAGCGCGGCGGTGCTCGCTTTTCCAGTCGGGCGTGCGGGCGGTGGCAATTGTTGTTTGCGGCGAGTGGCCGTATCGGGAACCGCGAGTGCATTCACGCAGCCGCCGGACTCCTCGGACATGAAATGCCCGTACAAGTCGACAAGCATCTTCGCGCCCGGCCAACCGCCCTGCGCCGGGATCCACTTGAGCAGCCTGCCGCGCGTCATGTGAATCGCCTCGAGACTCCCCGAGGCGCCGTCCCCTCGAGGATTGGAGCCTCCGGGAAGTCCGCCGCGATTCACCCAGGTCGGGGTCATAGCTGCTCGTCTGCGAACCGGAGCCAAAGGGCGATCAGGTTCTCGATGCGTGATTCCCGGAAATACCGATTCAGGCAGTCCAAGTACTCCTGACGAGGCGCGGCGTAGTGGATGGGGCGAAGGCCAGTGCGGACGAAGATCCAGTTCAAGAGAAGCCGACTGCACCTGCCGTTCCCGTCCTCGAACGGGTGGATGCGGATGACTTCTGCGTGTGCCCAGATCGCGATGCGGAAGGCGCTCTCTTCGTAGGTCGGATCTGTAGGGTTCGCGTCGAGCGATGCGAGGCTCACCCGCAGCTTCTCGAAGACCTCCTCCAGTTTCGCGACGACCTGGGAGCGATGCGCGGACTGGTTTGGGCCGAAGACCAGGTGCTCCTGGCCGAAGCCGCGCCGTCGACACTGGCCCGCGTGCGTACGGACTCCCGCAAAGAGCTCCCGGTGGAAGCCGAGCAGCAGTTCGGGATCCGCTCGACGGTCGTTCAGAGCACCGCGGTCGACCTTCTCCGCTATCCGATGGAGCTGGCGAGCGAGTCGCTCGTCCTCCTCCGGCGAATAGCGGCGAGTCGGATCTAGGTGGGTCCCGGGGCTCACGGCCCTTCGCGGGGGATCCAGCGGCGAGCGTCGACGCCCTCGATACGTTCGCTCGCGACTACGTCTCGCGCGATCATCTCCGCGCTGGGCTCGAACGCGTGCGAGCGGGAGAGACGATCCGTGCGCATCCGCTCGAAGATCTTGGCCCTGGCTTCGGCCGCGATCTCGAGCAGCTCGATCGGTCTGTGGAATCCGGCCTGGTCCAGCATCGCGAGGGCGTCGACGGGGTGCACCGCGAGCAGCTTCGCGACTTCCTCGACGCTGATGTGGCCCTTCTCGTAGGCGCTTCCCGCGATTCTGAGCTGCTCGACGCACCGCTCGTCGGTGCGAAAGAGCAACGCCTGCAAACCGTCGAACGCCACGCGTGCTCGATGTCCCCAATCTTGGCTCTCGAGGAGCGCGGCGGACTGTTCGATCTCGTCGATCGGGCAGGCATCGAGAACCGATCGAACCCGCCGTGTCAGGGTCGCGAGGGGAATCCAGCTCCTCTCCGACGACCCGGAGACGTCGATGTGCAGGTATTCCTTGGCATCGCTCATGATCGCTCGCAGCGAACGCCCGACGCGTGTTTCGATCGTGAGGACCAGATCCTCGTCCCGCTGCGAGTGAGGCCCAAGCGCTCCGCCGGGCTGCGAAGCCCCAAGCTCATGCGCCATGGAGCTGGCCAGCATGACCTCCAAGAACACCGCGGTTTCGCGAACGAGCCGCGCCTTCTCTTCGTTGGTGGCGCCGCCTGCCGCGGTTTGTCCTGCAGGTCGAAAGAAGCCCGCTCGCAGCGAGTCTTCGACCGCTAGGGTCGGGAACACGGGAGGGCCGATTCGTTCGGCTAGAACTGGCGGAGACATCGACTACTCCAGCAGGATCGAGCCTTCTCAGGCGGCCCGACTATATCGCGTATCGGCGCGCTGGGCGCGCCTCTTGCCGGCCGCGCAATATTCCTGTCCGCGGGAACTACGTCCCGCCGGCTCTGTGCCGTCACAACATGCGCAGAGCGAGTTTGCGGGGGGTGGAGGAATGGCGCCGGGGGGCACAGGCGGTGGGCTCGGCTCTCGCCGACTACTCGGTGCCGTCGGGCGCCGTTGGCTGACGCGGACAGCGCGTCGGCGTAGCCACCGGACTCCTCGGGCGTGAAATGCCTGAACCGTCCTTGGCTTTCCGCGGCCTCGGTCGCACGACGCGAGTGTCGCGAAGTCCACGTCTTCGGCGTTCCTCCACGAGCGCCCGTGGCAGATCGCTTCCGCCTCGAACGGCCCGATGATCGTCTCGGCCCGCTCGTCGTCGCAGCGCTCGCCGATGGCGCGGCAGTTGCGCGCGTCGGATTCCGGATCTCCGGTTCACGTTGGGGACGCGATCCTGTGTACCATGCGGCGATGAGCCGGGACGAGCTCCTGCGCATGGCCCGCCGCAACATCGCGCACGTGAAGGCGGACACGATCGATCAGACGCCCGACGTGCTGCGCGTGCCAGCTGCGAACTACACCGATCCGGCGCGCTTCGAGCTCGAGCGCGAGCGCGTCTGGAAGCGCACGCCGCTCGTGCTGGCGCTCTCCGCCGAGCTGCGCGAGCCGGGAGACTTCCGGGCGCTCGAGGTCGCCGGTGTGCCCGTGCTTCTGACCCGCGGCTCCGATGGCTCCGCACGCGCGTTCGTGAACAGCTGTGCGCACCGCGGCGCGCAGATCGCGGTCGAGCCGTCGGGCCGCGCGCGTCGCTTCGTCTGCCCGTACCACGCCTGGAGCTACGACGAGGACGGCGCGCTCGTCGGCGTTTACGCGCGCAAGGACTTCGGCGAGGTCGATCCCGCGTGCCACGGACTGGTGCGGCTGCCGGTCGCCGAGCGCGCGGGATTGATCTGGGCGGTGCTGCGGCCCGGCCCGCCGATCGACCTCGACGCTTTCCTGTGTGGCTACGACTCGGTGCTCGGGCAATTCGACTTCGCGAGCTGGCACCTGTTCGCGCGCCGAAGCGTCCCTGGACCGAACTGGAAGATCGCCTACGACGGCTACCTGGACTTCTACCACCTGCCCATCCTGCACAAGGCGACCTTCGGCACGGACCTGCCCAACCGTGCTCTCTACGACGCCTTCGGTCCGCACCAGCGGGTCAGCTTTCCGAACCCGAGACTGCTGCGCTTCGACGAGCGGCCCGAGGCGAACTGGGACACGCGCGAGCTGCTGGCCGGAGTGTGGACGATCTTCCCGCACGTCTCGATCGCGACCTTCGACGCCGGCACGCGCGCCGTGCTCGTCTCGCAGCTGTTCCCGGGCGCGAGCGTCGGCGAGTCGGTCACCGTGCAGTCGTACTTGTTGGCGAAGGAGCCCGACCCGAGCGAGCGCGAGGCGGCGGAGAAGATGTTCGAGCTGCTCGGCTACGTCGTGCGCGAGGAGGACTACGCGACCGGGCTGCGTCAACAGCGCGCGCTTCTGACCGGCGCGCGCAGCGAAGTTCTGTTCGGCCGCAACGAGGGCGGCGGCCAGCGCTTCCACCAACACCTGGACCGGCTGCTCGCCGGCCACGACGAAGGGGACTCCCATGGCTAGCTCACTGCGCTTCGCGGACATCGAGAAGGAATTCCTGGACCGGGTCGGCCGGATCGTCTGGTGCACGGTGTCGACGACGGACACCCAGGGCCGACCGTACTCGCGCATCCTGCATCCGGTCTGGGAGGGCTCGACGGGCTGGATCGCGACCGGCCGCCAGACCTTGAAGGCCAGGCACCTGGCAAAGAACCCGAATGTGGCGCTCGCCTATTGGGATCCGCAGCACGACACCGCCGTGGTTCAGGCGCGCGCCGAGTGGTGCGACGACCTGGCGACCCGGACGCGGATCTGGAGTCTCTTGAAGAACACTCCGCCGCCGGTCGGCTACGACCCGCAGCTCTTCTGGCGCGACGGCATGGACGACACGTTCGGCGTGCTGAAGCTCACGCCGTTCCAGATCCAGCTGCAGACCGCGGCCGAGATGATGCAGGGCAAGTCCGCGAGGATCTGCCGGCTCTGATCAAGGCTCGCGAGAGCTTGACTCGATTCCGCCGCCAGCCATAGCATCAGCGATGGATTTGGGACTCAAGGGCCGCCGTGCGGTCATCACGGGGGCGAGCCGGGGCATTGGCCGACACATCGCTGCGACGCTGGCCGCGGAGGGCGTCGATCTCGCCATCTGCGCGCGCGGCGAGCCGGGCGTCGACGCCGCGAAGAAGGAGCTCGAGCGCGCCGGCGTGAGAGTCTTCGCGAAGGCCGTCGACGTCGGCGACGGCGCGGCGCTGCGCGGCTTCATCGAGGAGTCGGCGCAGGCGCTCGGCGGGCTCGACATCCTGGTGAGCAACGTCTCGGCGAGCGCAGGTCAGGGCGAGGCGGCCTGGCGCGCGAACTTCGAGGTCGACCTGATGGGCACGGTGCGCGCGTGCGAAGCGGCGCTGCCGCATCTCGCGAAGTCGGACGCGGGCAGCATCGTGGTGATCGGCACCACGGCGGCGATCGAGACGTTCGGCGCGCCGGGCGGCTACGGCGCGCTCAAGGCCGCGCTCGTGAACTACGCGTCCGGTCTCGCGCATGCGGTCGCGAAACAGAACGTCCGGGTGAACGTGGTCTCGCCCGGGCCGGTGTACTTCGAGGGCGGCGCCTGGGCGATGATCCAGAAGGCGATGCCCGCCTTCTACGAAGCGACGCTCAAGGCCTGTCCGCAAGGCCGCATGGGTACACCGGAAGAGGTTGCACGCGCGGTCGCCTTCCTCGCCAGCCCCGCGGCGAGCCTCATCACCGGCGAGAACCTGGTCACCGACGGCGGCTTCACCAAGCGCGTCGCCTTCTGAGGGCCCCGTGAGCCGGCCGCTGCGCGCTGTGCTCGTCTGCGGCGGCCGCTTCCACGACTTCGACTACGCGCGGATCGAGCTGTTGAAGCACCTCGCGGAGGATGCGCGCGTGCGCACGCGGGTCCTCGACGACTGGGGCCGGACCGACGCGTGGAAGTCCTGCGACTTCCTGGTCAGCTACACCTGCGACCTGCGGCCCTCGGCCGAACAGGCGGAGGCGCTCGCGAGCTTCGTCGAGGACGGCGGGCGCTGGTTCGCGCTGCACGGCACGAACTCGATCCTCGAGTTCGACGGCGCGAAGGTGGAGTGCCCGCGACTCGCGCCGCGCTTCATGCAGACGCTCGGCTCGCAGTTCCTCGCGCACCCGCCGATCGCGCCGTATCGCGTCACCGTCTCCGATCCCGCGCACCCGCTGGTGAAGGGGATTTCGGACTTCGAGGCCACAGACGAGCTCTACCTGAGCGAGTTCCACGGGCCGGTGACGACGCTGCTCGAGACGCGCTTTCGCGGCAAGACGCCCGGCTTCGACCCGCCCGAGTGGAACGACGACGCCGCGCGTCCGGTCTTCTACCTGCACCCGGTGGGCCGGGGCGCGGTGCTCTACCTCACGCTCGGCCACTGCCGCGGACACTACGACATGCGGCCGCTCATGGACTTCTACCCGACGGTCGAACGCGGCTCGTGGGAGCTTCCCGTGTACCACGAGCTGCTCCGACGCGGCCTCGACTGGGCGAAGTCCCGCTCAGCCTGACCGAAGCTGCGCGCTGCCTCGAATTGCCGCGATTATCTACTGGGAGTAGTGTAATGGCGATCTCCAGGAGAGCCGCTCCGATGAGCTACGGGCCCAGACAGATCGAGGAGAAGTACCACAAGCTGCTCGCGGAGGACTCGCGGCCGGTTCCCGATTCGTACCGGCGCGACTCGCGCATGGAAGGCGTCACGATCGTGCCGGTCGCGCAGTTCACCACGCGCGCGTTTCACGATCTCGAGGTCGAGAAGGTCTGGAAGCGCGTCTGGCAGATGGCCTGCCACGAGGACGACATCCCCGAAGTCGGCGACTCGCTGCCCTACGACATCGCCGGGCTGTCCTTCCTCGTCGTCCGCACCGCCCCGGACGAGATCAAGGCGTACTACAACGCCTGCCTCCACCGCGGCCGCAAGCTGAAGGAAGCGCCCGGCAAGAAGGCCACCGAGCTGCGCTGCGCGTTCCACGGCTGGTGCTGGCACCTCGACGGGACGCTGAAGGAGATCCCCTGCGAGTGGGACTTCGCGTATCTCGACAAGACGAAGCAGAACCTCCCCGAGGCTCGCGTCGGACGCTGGGGCCGCTTCGTGTTCATCAATCCGGACCCGAGCGGACAGTCTCTCGAGGACTTCGTCGGCGACCTGTCGAGTCACTTCAGCGTCCTGCCGTACGAGAGGCGCTACAAGGAGGCGCACGTCGCCAAGATCGTGCGCGCGAACTGGAAGACGACGATGCAGGCCTTCATGGAGGCCTACCACGTCATCACGACGCACCCGCAGATCATCACCGGTCACACCCAGGACGGGAACACGAAGTACGACGTGTTCGGCAACTACTCCAGGGCGATCACGGTGGCGGGCATGGAGCAGTACGGCCTGCCCGACTGGGGACCTGCGCCTCCAGCGCCGAGCGCGCGCGACGCGCGCTCGGGCATCGTCTACACGCTTCGCAGCGACGGAAACCTGGACGCGGTCGCGCCCGACGGCCGGAGCGGCGTGTTCACGCCGAACGCCGACTGGGTGTCGGGCGAGCTCGGAGAGGTCAACCCGCACATGTGCGACCTGCTGGGCGGCCGGCAGCTTCCGTCGAGAGGCCTCGACCCGCGCGCCGCCGCCCGAGTCGCGACGGTGCCGCCGTTCGACCCGAACGACCTCGTCGCGCGACACCGAGCCCTGGCCGCGATGCAGCGCGAGAGCCTCCGTGGGGTGATCGGCGATCTCGCCGATCGGGCCGCGGACGTCGAATTCGCCAGCGTCTACTTCACGCTCTTCCCGAACTTCCACCCCTGGGGCTCGTTCAACCGGATCGTCTACCGCTTCCGACCGAACGGGAACGACCCGGACGAGAGCATCATGGAGTGCATGTTTCTCGCGCCGATACCGGCGGACGGGGTGTACCCGAAGCGGATCCCGATCCACTGGCTGGGGCCCGACGACGACTGGGTCGAGGCTCCCGAGCTCGGGATGCTCGCGAAGGTGTTCGATCAGGACTGGCGAAATCTGCCGTTCGTGCAGCAGGGGCTCCACGCGACGAAGATGGAGAAGCTGCAGCTCGCCTCGTACGGCGAGACCAAGCTGCGTCACTTCCACAAGTTGCTCGACGAGTGGATCCAGAAGCCGTAGCGGCCGCCGCCGCTCGATCGAAGGGAGAAGAGCATGGCGCGAGCCCACGACCACGAGATCGTGTCGATCTACCCGTTCACCGACGAGGAGGTCGATCAACTCGCGACCCACTCGCAGGAGTGCGTGCTGATGTGGTCGACCAGGGACGGCTGGCCCGTCGGCGTGACTCACGCGTTCGTCTGGCACGACGGGAAGATCTGGCTGACGTTCGCCGCGCACCGCCACCGCGCCGCGGCGATCCGGCGCGACGCTCGCGTGTCGGTCAACGTGAGCAGCGCCGGCTATCGCGCGGGCTCCCCGTCGGGCCTGCCGCAGGGCGCGATCACGTTCAAGGGACGCGCGGCGTTCTTCGAGGACGACGACACCAAGAAGTGGTTCTACTCCGCGCTCTCGCGCAAGCTCTTCCCCGCTAGTGACTCGGGCGAGAAGTTCTTCTACTCGCTGCTCGACTCGCCGCTGCGCACGATCCTGGCGATCACGCCCGAGAAGAAGATCATGTACAACAGCAGGACCGCGAACGCGCACCTGTTCGGGAAGATCGATGAGGAGGAGCTCGGCGCGCGGCTCGAGAGCGATGCCGAGCGGATGAACCGCGAGCGCAAGCGCAGGGGCCTGGCACCGCGCTGAGGCCGGCGGCGGCTTCAGCTCGCCCGCTTCGTGACGTCGAGTTCGAGACCGGCGAGGCCGCGCAAGATGAAGCTCGGCTCGTAGCCGAGCCGGTACCCGGCCGGAAGCGCGAACGACTCCAATCGCTTCGCGACCGCTTCGAAGAGCACGCGGAGCTCGAGACGCGCGAGCGGCGCTCCGATGCAGAAGTGCGCGCCGCGTCCGAACGCGAGGCTCTCTTTCAGATTCGGGCGCTCGGGATCGAAATCGTCCGGGTCGGGAAACACCACCTCGTCGCGGTTCGCGGAGCCGAACATCACCCAGACGATCGCGCCCTTCGGAATCGCCACGCCGTCCAGCTCCGTGTCCTGCTTCACGAAGCGGAACATGCCCTGGTTCGGCGACGAGAGGCGCAGCGCCTCTTCGACCACGAGCGGCGTCACGCCCGGATCGGCCTGCATGCGCGCGAACCAGTGCGGGTTCGCGAGCAGGAGCTTGAAGGTCTCGTTGATCACCTTCGTGGTCGTCTCGTTCCCTGCGACCATGAGCTGCTGGATGATCGAGATCAGCTCCGGCATGCCGAGGAGCCGCTCGACGCCGGTCTCGTCCTCGAACGGCGCCTTGCTGAGCGCCGAGAGGATGTCGTCGTTCGGCGCAGACCTGCGCGCCTCGAACTCCGACTGCCAGTACTTCTGCAGCTCGACCACGCTGCGCGCCGCCGCGATCCGCTCCGCGTCCGAGATCATCACTCCGAGCCCCGCCACCGAGGCGTCGGACCAGCGCTTCACGTGCTGGAGGACCTCCGGCTTCATGCACAAGAAGTGGCCGATCACGCGGATCGGGAGCGGGATCGCGAGCGTGGCCATCACGTCCACGCGGCCACGCTCTGGCCACGACTCGAGGATCTCGTCGGTGAGCTCGCGGATCACCGGCTCGAGCGCGAGGATGCGGCGCGTCGAGAGCGCCTTGCCGACCGTCTTGCGGTAGCGCGTCTGCAGCGGCGGATCCTCGGTCAGCATCGTCGAGGCTAGCGGGACGCCCTCCTCCATGATCGCCTCGATGCGCCGGCTCGCCTCGCTCGACCCGGGCGTCGGCAGGCTCGCGACGCGCGACGAGTACACGGCCGTGTCGGCCAGAACTCTCGACACGAGACCGTGTCGCGAGACGAACACGATCCCGGTGCCCGGGTGCCGCCAGACCGGCGCGTGCTCGCGCAGCGCCGCGTACCACGGGAACGGGTCCTGCTGCATCTCGGGGTCGAACGGGTCGTAGCGCTGGTAATCCACGCCTTCGTTCATCCGCGTCACCCCCGTCCCCTGGCTACCCGAGCGGCGCGACGCCGCTCCACAACAGCTCGGTGAGCTGCCTGGCGAGCGAGTCCGCGTCGAGAGCCCGCGGCCTCTCGGCAACCCACCACGATCCGACCATGTACATCATGCCGATGATCGCGAACGACCACGACGCGGCGACGGCGCCGCTCTGACCTGCGCGCGTGCGCGCGAGGCGGATGTCGTCCTCGAGCGGGGCCGCCGCGCGGCGCGCGAACTCGAGCGCGGTGTCGCCGCCGCCGGCACCGTTCACGAACGCGTACAGGTGTCGGTGCTCGGCGATCGTCTCGAGCTGCGCGGCGATCACGCGCTGCAGCGCCGGGCGCCCTTCCCGCCCGCGCGCCTGCGCCGCGCGCACCGCTGCCTCGAGCCGCCCGAGCAATCGCTCCGAGAGCGCCCGCACGAGCTCGCGCCGGTCGCCCACGTGCGAGAACAGCACCGGCTTCGAAACCCCCGCGCGATCCGCGATCCGATCCAGCGATACCGTCGGGCCGTGGCGGCGAATCGCGCGCTCGGCGGCATCGAGCAGCTGCTCCCGGCTCGCGAGCGGCGGGCGCCCGCGCCGCCGCGCCGTCGTGATCGCGCGCTTCGGCATTTGACTGCATTGTCTACTCGTAGTAGATAAATTGTCAATCCACAGCGTGTGCCACACGGATGCCACGAAGGCTCGATTCCGGATCGACGGAGGCTCCCATGCCCAGGCCCTTCCGCTTCGCCGTGCAATCGTTCAGCGCGGCTTCCGGCAAGGAGTGGCGCGAGCGCGCGAGACGCGCCGAGGCGCTCGGCTACTCGGCGCTGCACCTCGCCGACCACGTCCTCGGCCCCGGTCCGGCGATCGCGAAGAGCAACCACCCGGTTCAGGAACTCGCGGCGGTCCCCGCAATGATGGCCGCGGCGGACGCGACGACGACGCTCAAGGTCGGGTGTCGCGTGTTCTGCGTCGACTACCAGCATCCGGCCGTGCTCGCGAAGCAGGCGGCCACGATCGATCTGCTCTCCGACGGGCGCCTCGAGCTCGGGCTCGGCGCCGGATGGCTCGCCGCCGAGTACGAGGCGCTCGGCATCTCGCTCGATCCGCCGGCCAAGCGCATCGCGCGGCTGGCGGAGACGATCGCCGCGTTCCGCGCGCTGTTCTCGGGCGACGAGGTCGCGATCGGCGGAGAGAACATCCGACTCGCCGGCTTCGCCGGGGCGCCGAGGCGACTGTTCCCCCCGCTCATGGTCGGCGGCGGCGGGCGGCGCGTGCTCTCGCTCGCCGCACGCGAGGCCGACATCGTGAGCCTGAACTTCAACAACCGCTCCGGAGTGATCGGGCCCGACGGCGTCCGCTCGAGCACCGCCGAAGCCACGGCCGAGAAGATCGGCTGGGTGAAGGCAGCGGCCGGCCCGCGCTACGAGAGCCTCGAGCTCGAAATCGGCGCCTACTTCACGTTCGTGCAGCCCGGCGCGGAGAAGATCGCGGCAGGGCTGGGTCAGGCGATGGGGCTCAGCCAGGACGAGATGTTGCGCCACCCGCACGGTCTGTTCGGCAGCGTCGATGCGATCTGCGAGGAGCTGGAACGCAGGCGCGCCGAGTATGGCATCAGCTACGTGACGGTCGGCGACGGTGCACTCGAGCCGTTCGCCCCGGTCGTCGCGCGGCTCGCAGGGAGGTAGGTCCATGACGTCCAAGCTGATCATCATCGCCGGAACCATCGACTTCGCGAACGAGGGCAAACGAGCCGAGGCCATCGAGGCCGCACGCGAGCTGCAGAAGAAGACGCGCGACGAGGAGCCCGGCTGCCTCGCCTACGTCTTCTCGCCCGACCCGTGCGTTCCCAACCGCGTCTGCGTGTACGAGCTGTGGCGGGACGAGGCGAGCCTGGCGGCGCACTTCAAGCACGCGAACTACCTGAACATGCGCCGCCTGCTGGGTCGGATCGGTCTCGCGGGCGCAGACACCAGCAAGTTTCGCGTCGACGCAAAGGAGCCCGTGTACGACGCGACGTTCACTCCGCGCGCGGACTTCTTCACGGAGTAAGCTCAAGCCATGCAAGACGACGATCGAGCCATCCGAAATCTGGTCGCGAGCTATTGCCACGCCATCGCCGAGAAGGACGACAAGGCCTGGGCCGACACCTGGGCCGAGGACGCCGAGTGGGTGCTGCTCGGGCAGACCGTGCGCGGGCGCGAGGCGATCTTCGCGCACTACAAGCGGCTGGTCTCGGGCGTGCGCTGGGTGGTGCAGCAGGCGAGCGACGGGATCATCGAGCTCCAGGGCGAGCGCGCGAGCGGGCGCTGGCAGGTGCTCGAGTTCCTGCAGGGCGCGGGCGGCGCGGGCGGGCAGAACATCGCGCGCTACCGCGACGCCTACGTGCGTTGCTCGGATGGCCGCTGGCGCTTCGAGCGGCGGGAGCTCTTCGTCACGTTCTTCGGCCCCGCGGACCTGAACGATCCCAAGCGAGGCTGAGTCCATGGCGATCACCGGAATGGTGCACTTCAACGTCAACTGCAGCGACTACGAGCGCTCGCGCGCGTTCTACCGCGTGCTCGGCTTCGAGGAGATGTGGCGCGTGCCGGAGACGAATACGCCCGAGGTCGCCGCGGCGGTCGGCATGCCTCCGTATCGCGTGAAGGGCGGTCTGCTCGCGCTCGCGGGCGCGACTTCGCCGGTCGTGATCGACCTCTTGCAGTGGCTCGAGCCGCACGACGCCGGGCCGCCGTACCCGCATCTCTACCACTACGGCATCGCGCGCGTCGCGCTCGCGACCTCGGACCTCGACGGCGACATCGCGAAGCTCGCGGCCGCCGGTGCCGTGTTCCTGTCGAAGCCCGCGCAGATGCCCGAGGGCTCGGGCTCGCGCGCGCGCTTCGTGTGCTTCAAGGACCCCGACGGGACCGTGCTGGAGCTGGTGGAGCTGTGAGCAGAGTCGCAGGCAAGGTCGCGCTCGTCACCGGCGCGGCGTCGGACCCGGGGCTCGGGCGCGCGATCGCGATGACGCTCGCTCGCGAGGGCGCGCGCGTGGTCGCGACCGACATCGACGAAGCGGGCGTGCGCCAGTGCGCGGACGCCATCCGCAAGGACGGCGGCGAGGCGCTCGCGCTGCACCAGGACGTGACCAGCGAGCCCGGTTGGGAAGCGGTCGTCGCGCGCACGCTCGAAGCGTACGGCCGGCTCGACGTGCTCGTGAACAACGCGGGCATCGCGGTGCTGAAGCCCCTCGAGGCGATGACGCTCGCGGAGTGGAACCGCCAGATCGACGTGAACCTGACCAGCGTGTTCCTCGGCTGCCGCGCCGTGATCGCCGCGATGCGCCGCTCGGGCGGCGGCTCGATCGTGAACCTGTCGTCGGTCGCCGGTCTGATCGGCCTGCGCACCGCGGTGGCTTACGGCGCGGCGAAGGGGGGCGTGCGCATCGCCACGAAGTCGGTCGCGCTCGAGCTCGCGCACGACGGCATCCGCTGCAACTCCGTCCACCCGGGCTTCATCTGGACGAACATGCAGGCCCAGGCCATGCGCACGAGCGACCCGTCGCAGGTGCAGCTCGGCCCGCTCGTGCCGCTCGGCCGGCTGGGCCAGCCGCAGGACATCGCCGATTGCGTGCTCTACCTCGCGTCGGACGAGTCGAAGTACGTGACCGGCGCCGAGTTCACCGTCGACGGCGGGATGACCGCGCAGTAGCTCCCAAGCATCTCGCCTGCGAAGTCGACTCAAACCTCCCGGCAGAACCGCGCGATGCTCGCGGCCGTCTCGCGGCTCACGTCGGGGCAGGCGATCGCGAAG
Organism: Deltaproteobacteria bacterium; assembly: GCA_016875225.1. Lineage (NCBI taxonomy): Bacteria > Pseudomonadati > Myxococcota > Myxococcia > Deltaproteobacteria bacterium. Next base: position 542 of record VGRW01000089.1, on the reverse strand, counting down.
ATCTCCGTGCCGTGGACGGTGCCCATCACCTGGCGGCACTGCGCGGGGACTCCGGCGCGGAGCAGCGTGCGGTAGAACTCGATGCCCTCGTCGCGCAGGGGGTCGCACTCGTTCACGCTGATGAGGGTCGGCGGCAGGCCCTTCACGTCCTGCTCGGAAGCGAAGCCGGGCCAGGCGAGCGGGTTCTTGCGCTCGAGCTCGGCGATGCCGTAGGCCATCGCGCCGCGGTTGTTGTGCAGGTCGAGCAGGATGCCGTTGTTCTCGATCGACGACGGCAGGCGCTCCTGCGGCCATTGGCCGGCGATGTACGGGCAGAGCGCGTACAGGCCGCGCACGCGCGCGAGCTCGCCGTCCTGCTTGAGCTTGAGCCCCGTGGCCAGGGTCAGGTTCCCGCCGCCGCTCTCGCCCGCGACGATGATGCGCGCGGGGTCGACACCGAGGCGGGCCGCGTTCTCGTGCAGCCACTTCACGCCCGACACGCAGTCGTGCAGGCCCGCCGGGAACGGCGCGACCTCGGGCGCCGACGACGGAGTCAGCGCCCC
>VGRW01000088.1 GCA_016875225.1 Deltaproteobacteria bacterium | reverse complement strand
CCCCCCCCCATCCGGCGCGCCCCGGCACTCACTCTCGGGTCAGGCTCCTAGGCGCCGATGAGATCGCTGCGCAGACTGCTCGGAATCGGCTCGGACCTGCCCGGCGACGCGCGCGACACGGAGACCGTGCGTCGCATCGCGGCCAGGCTCGACGCGCTTCCGGTGGCCGAAGCGCGCTACCTCGCGGCCTTCGCCTACGTGCTCGCCCGCGTGGCGCGCGCGGACCTCGAGATCTCGCCCGAGGAGACCTCGCAGATGACGCGCCTGGTGCGCGAGTGGTCGGCGCTCGACGAGGCGCAGGCGGTTCTGGTCGTGCAGATCGCGAAGACGCAGGCGATCGCGCTCGGCGGCACCGAGAACTACCTGGTCACGCGGCAGTTCAAGGAGCTCTCGGATCGCGCGCAGCGCGTCGACCTGCTGCGCTGCATGTTCGCGGTCGCTGCCGCCGACGGGAACATCTCCTCGATCGAGAACGCCGAGATCACCGCGATCGCGATCGAGCTCGACTTCACCGACGCCGAGATCGCCTCGATCCGCGCCGGCTACCGCGAGCAGCTCGCCGTGCTGAAGGATCGCCCGGGTTGAGCGACGAGATCGACGTCGCGCGGATCGGCGAGGACGTTCCCCTGCTCGAGGGGATTCGCACCGCGCGCGCGATCCGGCGCCTGCGCCCGGATCCCGTCCCGCGCGAGCTCGTGCGCAAGGTCTGCGAAGCGGGCACCTTCGCGCCGAGCGGCGGCAACCGCCAGCCGTGGGTCTTCGTCGCCGTGACCGAGCCGGAGCGGCGCGCCTGGGTGGCCGAGCGCTACCGACGCGGATTCCACGCGTACATCGCGCCTGCGCTCGAGGCCGCGAAGCGAGACGACTTTCCCGAGGCCGGGCGGCGCAACATGCGCGCCGCGCTCTTTCTCGCCGACCACCTGCACGAGGCGCCCGTACACTTGTTCGTGGCGGGCTGGACGCGCCGCGGTCGGCCGCAGGTGCAGGCGCTGTTTCCCTGCATCCAGAACGTGCTCCTCGCCTGCCGCGCCGTGGGGCTCGGCGCCTCGCTCACGACGCTGCACCGCAGCTTTGGCGACGAGTGCGACCGCTGGCTCGGGCTGCCCGAGGGCTGTCCGTCGATCGCGCTGCTGCCGATCGGCTGGCCATCGGGCAGGCACGGCCGGCCTCCGCGCCGCCCGGTCGATGCGTGCCTGCACTGGCAGGTGGTAACGAAGCCGTCGGATCCGTTGCCCGGCTGAAATTCCCTCGCCGCGCGCGCTCCGCCGGGGGTATTCTGGGCTCGCGAGTTGCCTGGATTCAGTGAGTCGGGATCACGGAGGTGAGCCCATGAGCTGGATGGGTGGTTCTGCTTCCACCGGAGTGACCGGCCTCGAGCGCCGCCTCGCGCGGCGAATCCTCGAAGCGAGCGGCGATCCGCGTCTGCGGCTCGTGCTCTGGAATTCCGAAGAGCTGCGCCTCTCGGACGCGCCCGCGCTCGGCCGCGTCGTGCTTCGCGAGCGGCGCGTGCTCCGCGACCTGCTGCTCGCCCCCGGCTCGAACGGCCTGGGCGACGCCTACGCGAGCGGAGCGCTCGAGATCGAGGGCGATCTCCCGAGCGTGTTGAAGCTCGCGTTCGCCGCCCCGCGGCGCGCCACGCCGCTGCGGCGCGCGGCCTGGGCGTGGCAGCTCTGGCGCAGGCGAAGCCGCTCGCGCAGCAAGGCGCGCGCGAACGTCCACCACCACTACGACCTCGGCAACGACTTCTATGCGCGCTGGCTCGATCGCTCCATGTCGTACACCTGCGCGTACTTCCCGACTCCGACGGCGTCGCTCGAAGAGGCGCAGATCGCGAAGCACGAGCACGTCGCGCGCAAGCTCTGGCTGCGGCCCGGCGAGCGCGTGGTCGAGGCGGGCTGCGGCTGGGGATCGCTCGCGCTGCACCTCGCGCGCGCGCACGGTGCTCGCGTCACCGCGTACAACATCTCGAGCGAGCAGATCCGCTACGCGCGCGAGCAGGCGCGCGCGCAGGGGCTCTCGGATCGCGTGGAGTTCCGCGAGGACGATTACCGAAACATCGCAGGCAGCTACGACGCCTTCGTCTCGGTCGGCATGCTCGAGCACGTCGGGCCGGAGAACTACCGGCGGCTCGGCCGGGTGATCGACCGCTGCCTGGCTCCCGACGGCCGCGGGCTGATCCACTCGATCGGCCGCGTCGCGCGCCGGCCGATGGATCCGTGGATCTCGCGGCACATCTTCCCCGGCGCGTACGCGCCCACGCTCGAGCAGATGGTCGCGATCCTCTCGAAGCGGGATTTCGCCGTGCTCGACGTCGAGGACCTGCGCCTGCACTACGAGAAGACGCTCGCGCACTGGCTGGAGCGGTTCGAGAAGAACGCCGCGGAGATCGAGCGCCGCTTCGACGCGCGCTTCGTGCGGACGTGGCGGCTGTACCTCGCGGGATCGCAGGCGTCGTTCCACACCAGCAGCCTGCAGCTCTGGCAGGTCGCGTTCGCGCGCTCGCGCTCGAACGCGATCCCGTGGACGCGCGCGAAGCTCTACGCGCGCGAGGCGTAGCCGCTTGAACTGCGATGTGCTGATCGTCGGCGGCGGCCCCGCCGGATCGACCTGCGCGTGGAGGCTTCGCCGCTTCGGCCTGCACGTCGTCCTGATGGACGCGAAGCGATTCCCGCGCGACAAGGTCTGCGCCGGCTGGATCACGCCGCAGATCCTCGAGACGCTCGAGATCGACCCCGACGACTACGCGCAGTCGAGCGTGCTCCAGCCGTTCCGCGGCTTCGAGGTGGGGCGGCTCGGCGCGCGGAGCACGCGAGTGACGTATTCCGATGTCGTGAGCTACGGGATCCGCCGCTGTGAATTCGACACGAGACTGCTGCAGCGCTGCGGAGCGGAGCTTCGCCTGGGCGAGCCGCTGCGCTCGCTGGTCCGCGAGGGCGGCGCCTGGCTCGCCAACGGCGAGCTCCGCGCGAAGCTCGTGGTCGGAGCGGGCGGGCACTTCTGTCCGGTTGCGCGACTGCTGGCGCCCGAAAGCCGGAACGCGGACGCCGTCGTCGCGGCGCAGGAGCTCGAGCTCGAGCTCGACCGCGATCAGATCCGCGAGTGCGGCGTCTCACCGGAGGTGCCGGAGCTGTACTTCTCGGCGGACCTGCGCGGCTACGCGTGGCTGGTGCGCAAGGGACCGGTGCTGAACTTCGGAATCGGGCGGCAGGATGCGCACGACCTCTCCGGCCACGCGCAGCGCTTCCTCGCGCTTGCCGAAGCGCTCGGAAAGCTGCCCCGGCGCAGGCCGGCGAAGCTACACGGACATGCGTACCTGCTGAACGGCCAGTCCACGCGCCCGCTCACGGGCGACGGCTTCCTGCTGGTCGGGGACGCCGCGGGCCTGGCCTGGCCGCAGAGCGGCGAGGGCATCCGGCCCGCGGTCGAATCGGGAATCCTCGCCGCGCAGGCGCTCGCAGCCGCAGCCGCGCGCGGCGACGCGAGCCTGGATTCGTACGCGCGGGCGGTCGAGGCGCGCTTCGGTCCGCGCGCGGGCGCGGCGTCGGCCTCCGCGTGGATTCCGGCGCCGCTTCGCCCCTGGCTCGCCGCGCGGCTGCTCGCGACGCCGGCGTTCGCGCGCCGCGTCGTCGTCGAGCGCTGGTTCCTGCACCGCGGGCAGAAGCCGCTTCGGGACGAGGACACCGCTACGCCCGCGAGCGCAGCGTGAGCTCGGTGATCTCGGCCGGCGCGAACAGGCGCATCGGCGGGCCCCAGAAGCCGGTGCCTCGGCTCACGTAGAGCTCGGCGCCGTTTCGCGCGTAGCGCCCGGCGACGAACGGAACCGCCAGCCGGACCAGGAATCGGAACGGCCAGATCTGCCCGCCGTGGGTGTGCCCCGAGAGCTGCAGATCGATGCCGCTCTGCGACGCGCGCTTGAACGTGGCGGGATCGTGCGCGAGCAGCACGACCGGAAGCGCGGGATCGCGCTCCGCGAGCGCCTTCGGCAGATCCTCGCGGTCCCCGCCGCCGAATCCGCCGCGGTGATCGTCCACCCCGGCGAGCGTGAACGCCGCGCCCTCACACCGGATGGTGACGCTGCGGTTGCGCAGCGGCACGAGCCCGAGCTTCGCGACCACGTCGCTCCAGGCGTCGGCGCCGGAGTAGTGGTCGTGGTTTCCGGTCACGAAGAAGACGCCGTGCCGCGCGCGCAAGCCCCCGAACGGCGCGACCTCGTCCGCGAGCAGGCGCGCGCTGCCGTCGACCAGGTCGCCCGTGACGCAGATCAGGTCGGGCGCGAGCGCGTTCACTTGCGCGGTGAGCGCGGCCGAGAAGCGCCGGTCGCGCAGCGGCCCGATGTGGATGTCGCTGATCTGCGCGATGCGGAAGCCGTCGAGCACCTTCGGCCAGCGCGAGAGCGCGATCTCGACCCGCGCGACGCGGGGCGGGCGCAGGCCCGAGACGAGCGCGAGCGCTCCCGCGATGCCGACGACCCCGAGCGTGGTCGCGGCCTGAGCGCGCGCCGCGGCCGTCGCGTCGGGCAGCTCGCCCCCCGCCGCATACGCGACGCCGCCGGCGAGGAAGCGCAGCAGATCGCCTGCGCCGAGCGCGACCAGCAGCAGGAAGGCCGTCCCCATCCAGAGCGACGCCGGCCAGCCGACCAGCCGGTTCCAGGGCGGCGCGATCAGCCGCTCCGCGAGCGGCTGCGCCACGAGCGACGCGAGGCCGAGACAGATCACCCCGAGCAGGGCGCTGCGCGCGGGCTCGGCGATTCCAGGATCGAGCACGAGCCGCCGCGCGATGTAGCCGTGCCCGCCGAGCAGGATGCCCAGCGCGACGGCGAGGAACGCGATTCCGGCGAGGACGCGGGCGGGGGTGCTCATCGCCGCCGGGCTACATCGGGCGCACGAGCACGAGCAGCGACGCCCAGCCGGCGAGCAGACAGACGCCACCGATCGGTGTCACCGGGCCGAGCCAGCGCAGCTCGAAGAGCACGAGCCCGAAGATCGAGCCCGAGAAGAGCAGGATCCCCGCGCTGAAGAGCGTCGCCGAGAGCCCGATGCTGCGCCCCGTGGCCGAAGCGTGCAGCGCGAGCGCGAGAAGCACGCCGCTGTGCACCAGCGCGTAGTGCGCCGCGGTCTGCCAGGCCGAGAGCCGCTCGGGCGTGACGGAGCTGCGCAGGCCGTGCGCTCCGAAGGCGCCCGCCGCGACCGAGAGCAGGCCGAACAGCCCCGCGGCGACGAGCCAGCTCAAAGATCGGCGTCCGTGACGGCGCCGAGCGCCGCGCTCGAGACGAGCTTTGCGAACTTCGCGAGCACACCGCGCGGATAGCGCGGCGCGGGCATGCGGAACTCGCGGCGGCGCCGGGCGAGCTCGTCGTCCGGAACGTTCAGCTGCAGCAGGCGCTGCTTCGCGTCGATCGTGATCGAGTCTCCCTCGTGCACCAGCGCGATCGGCCCGCCGACGAAGGCCTCCGGCGCGACGTGCCCCACGACCAATCCGTACGTGCCGCCCGAGAAGCGGCCGTCGGTGAGCAGGCCGACCGAACCGCCGAGGCCCTTTCCGATCAGCGCGGACGTGGGCGAGAGCATCTCGCGCATTCCGGGCCCGCCCTTCGGCCCCTCGTAGCGGATCACGACCACGTCTCCATTGCGGATACGGTCGGCCATGATCGCCTCCATGCACTTCTCCTCCGAGTCGAAGACGCGCGCCGGACCGGTGATCTCGCGCAGCTTGATGCCGCTGATCTTCGCCACCGAACCCTCGGGCGCGAGATTTCCGCGCAGGATCGCGAGGTGCCCCTCGTCGTAGACGGGCTTTCCGAACGGGCGCAGCACGTCCTGACCCGCGGGCGGCTGCGACGGGACGTTCGCGAGGTTCTCGGCGACGGTCTTGCCGGTGATCGTGAGGCAGTCGCCGTGGATCAGGCCGCGCTCGAGCAGCATCTTCATCACCAGCGGAATCCCGCCCACGCGGTGCAGATCGGTGGCCACGTACTTCCCGCTCGGCTTCAGGTCGGCCAGCACCGGCACGCGCGCGCGGATCCGCTCGAAGTCGTCCAGCTGCAGCGGCACCTCGGCCGAGTGCGTTTTCGCGAGCAGGTGCAGCACGGCGTTGGTCGAGCCGCCGACCGCCATCACCACCGCGATCGCGTTCTCGAACGCCTTCCGCGTCATGATCTTTCGCGGCGTCAGGTTCGCAGCCACCAGGTCGATCAGCACGCGCCCGGATTCGGCCGCGCTCTCGCGCTTCTCGTCGTCCTCGGCCGCCATGGTCGAGCTTCCCGGCAGGCTCATGCCCATCGCCTCGATCGCGCTCGACATCGTGTTCGCGGTGTACATGCCGCCGCACGAGCCCTTGCCCGGACACGCGCGCCGCTCGATCTCGGCGAAGTCGGCGTCGCTCATCCGACCCGCGCCGTGCGCCCCGACCGCCTCGAAGACCGAGACGATCGTGAGGTCCTCGTTCTTGTAGTGGCCGGGCTTGATGGTTCCGCCGTAGACGAACACGCCGGGGATGTCGAGCCGCGCCAGCGCGATCAGCGCGCCCGGCATGTTCTTGTCGCAGCCGCCGATCGCGATCACGCCGTCGTGGCACTGTCCGCGGCAGACGGTCTCGATCGAATCCGCGATCACCTCTCTGGAGACCAGCGAGCACTTCATGCCCTCGGTGCCCATCGAGATCCCATCGCTGATCGTGATCGTGCCGTACGTCTGCGGCATGCCGCCGGCGCGCCGGATCGCCTCGCACGCTGCGACCGTCAGATCTCCCAGCCCGAGGTTGCACGGCGTGATGTTGCTGTCACCGTTGGCCACGCCGACGATCGGCTTGCCGAAGTCGGCGTCGCCGAAGCCGACCGCGCGGAGCATCGCGCGGTTGGGCGCGCGATTGTGGCCCTCGGTGATCAGCGAGCTGTGAGAGTTCCGCTTGCGGTCCGACATCGATCCCTCCTGTTCCAGAGTCTAGCTCTTGTGGCGTAGACTCGGTCGGGGAGGAACGGCCTTGGAACGCGCGCTCTCGATCATCCCGACCCCGAGCTCACTCGACGATCCGCAGGTCCGGTCGGAGCTGGAGCGCCTGCACGCGGCGGCTCGCGGCGACGTGTTCCGCATGCTGGGACGGCTGCCGTCGCTCGCGCGCTCGTTCCTGGGCCGGGACGCACCCGCGCCCGCCGTCCTCTCGTCGCGAATGAAGGACCTGTACATCCCGCTCTCGCCGGCCCAGGGGCGCTTCCTGTACCTGGTGGCCCGCTCCCTCTCGGCGCGGCGGATCGTCGAGTTCGGAACCTCCTTCGGCGTGTCGACGATCTACGCGGCGGCCGCCGCGCGCGACAACGGCAACGGCCGCGTGATCGGCTCCGAGCTCGAGCCCGGCAAGCACGAGCAGGCGCTGGCGAACCTGGAGGCGGCCGGGCTCGCCGGCCACGCGGAGGTGCGGCTCGGCGATGCGCTGCAGACGCTCCGCGACCTGGCGCCGCCGATCGACCTGGTCCTGCTCGATGGCTGGAAGGAGCTCTACCTGCCGATGATCGAGCTTCTCGCGCCCAAGCTCCGCCCGGGCGCGGTCGTGCTCGCCGACAACGTTCGCACGTTCAAGCGCTCACTCGCGCCGTACCTGGCCTACGTGCAGTCGGGCCGGAGCGGATTCCAGTCCGTGACGGTGCCGTTCCCATCCGGCTTCGAGTTCTCGGTCCGCACCTGAGCCGCGCTCCACTTCGCCTCGCGCGCAGCCGATGCGAGAGCGAATGTCCAGGCCGGCCCGGATCCTCGTCGTCGATGATGAGCCACGAGGCGTGGAGCTGCTCGTCCGCGCGCTTCGGCCGCTGGGCGAAGTCGTGGGCGAGGCGAGCGCCGAGGCCGCCTGGGAGCGCTTCGCGGCGGGCGAGTACGACGTCGTCGTCTGTGATCAGCGGATGCCGGGCCTTTCCGGCGTCGAGCTGCTCTCGCGCGTCGCCGCGCGCGACGATCTGATCGGCCGGATCCTGCTCACGGGCTTCGCCGACTTCGACGACACCGTCGACGCGATCAACCGGGCCCGGGTGCACGCCTACCTGAGCAAGCCGTGTCCGCCCGCTCACCTGCTGGCGACGGTGCGCTCGGTGCTCGAGCGGGCTCAGCTCGCGCGCGAGAACGACGGGCTGCTGCTCGAGCTCAAGGCCCGCAACCAGGACCTCGCGGGCGCGCTCGCCTCGCTCTCCGAGGCGAAGGACGCGGCCGAGGCCGCCAGCCGCGCCAAGAGCGAATTCCTGGCCAACATGAGCCACGAGCTGCGCACGCCGATGACGGCGATCCTGGGCTACAGCCAGCTGCTCGAGGACGGGCTCGAGTCGGAGGAGCGGGCGCGCGCGCTGCTCTCGATCCACACCAACGGCAGCCACCTGCTGCGGCTTCTGAACGACATCCTGGACCTGTCGCGAATGGAGGCCGGAAAGCTCTGGCTGCAGAGCGAGCAGGTGCAGATCGACGCGCTGCTCGCCGATCTCTCGGCGACGCTCTCGCCGCAGGCACGCGAGCGAGGGCTCGAGCTGCGGCTCGTGCGCCCGCCGGCGGCGCCCGCCGAGCTCGCCACCGACCTCTGGCGGCTGCGGCAGATCCTGCTGAACCTGCTCGGCAACGCGCTGCGCTTCACGGAGTGCGGCCACGTGGAGCTCTCGGTCTGCAGCGCACGCTGCGGCGATCGCGACGCGGTCGAGTTCACGGTGACGGACACCGGCATCGGGATGAGCCCCGAGGAGCAGCTGCGCATCTTCCGACCCTTCACGCAGGTCGACGGCTCCTCCACGCGACGCATCGGCGGCGCAGGCCTGGGGCTCGCACTCTCGCGACGGCTCGCCGAGCTGCTCGGCGGCTCGATCTCGCTCGAGAGCGCGCCCGGCCAGGGAAGCCGCTTCCGGCTGACGCTTCCCTGCGTCGCGGGCGCGTTCGAGTCGAGCCCGAGCGAGCCGGACGAGGCCCCGAGCGACGCCATCTTCTCGCGGTGGAGCAGCTGGGTCTGGGTGCTTCGCAGCTCGTCGAGCGCCTTCTGCAGGTCGTGGGTCCGGGCCTCGACCTTGCCCTCGAGGCTGCGATTGAGCTCGCGAAGCTGCTCGAGCGCGAGCGCGTTTCGAACCGCGACCGCGCCCTGGTGCGCGAGCGTGTGGAGCAGCGCGCGGTCCTCGCCGCTGTACATGCCGCCGGAGCGCGGGGGGCCGAGCACGAGCGCCGCGACGAGCTCGCCCTCGCTGCGGAACGGGATCACCAGCCCGCCGTCCGCCGCGTCGACGCTCTTGCGGTCGGCGGGAACGTCGAGCGGCGCCCGAAGCAGGCCCGCGTCCCCCACCGCGAACATCGCGCCGCCCTCGCCGCGGACGAAGAGGCCCGCGCCCTGGGGATGCAGCGCGCGTTCGACGCCGCGGTGCAGCTCTCGCGACAGGGACGCGAGCTCGGTCGCCGAAGCCAGCCGTCCGCTCGTCTCCTCGACGATCCGGCGATAGTCGTAGGCGTTGCGGAAGAAGAGCCGATCGATCAGCGCCTGCGCGTGGTCGCGAAGCGGCAGCATCAGGCCGACGCAGACCACGCCGAAGACGATCGCGAAGACCGGCTCGCGATAGTCGAGCGCGTCGGCGAACGCGCGATGCGTGAGCGCGACGCCGCCCCCGTAGACGAGAGCGGCCAGGAGCGTGAGCGCCGCGTACGCGACCGAGCGGCGGATCAGCGCGTCGACCTCGAGCAGGTTGTGACGCAGAACCGCGTAGGCCACCGCGGCCGGGAACAGGAACGCGGTGAACGCCATCGAGTTCTGCGAGGCGTTCAAGCCCACGAGCGGAGAGATGACGACCAGCCCGACCGAGGGGCTGAGCGCCGCGACCGCTCCGAACGCGACCACGCGGACGCGCTGGCGCGCCTCGAACGACGCCGGGCGCAGACCCGCGTGGACCTGCGACGCGATCAGGCCGACCACCGCCAGGCCGAACAGGAGCATCGAGACGCCGTGGTGGACCACGTAGCGCTCGGGGTCGTCCAGGCAGATCTGTCCCGCCACCGCGACCGGCAGCGCCAGCCCGTACGGCACGTGGATCAGCCAGGGGAACCGCTCCACCAGCCGCGGTGACTGCGGAAACACCAGCGCCATGTGGATCGTGCCCGCGAACAGGAACGACTCGCAGAGCACGTGCAGCCGGAACAGCCGGTACGGACCGTACAGGTCCAGAGCCGAGAACGTGTACATCGCCGCCAGCCAGAAGAACGCGAACGTGCCGCGGCCCAGCCGGTCGCCGCCGCGCAGCGCGCGCGTCAGGATCGCGACGATGCCGAACGCGGCTCCGTTCAGCATGAAGCTCCCGAACAGGAGCCAGAGGTCGCGAAAGGCGAAGCGCCGCGTCTCGACGCTCCGGACGAAGCTGCCCTCGCCTTCGCCGAAGCGGTAGCGGACCGATCTCCCCTCGCTTGCGCCCGCGATCGCCGCGCGTACCTCTGCGCCGCCGCGCACCGAGCTCCCGTCGACCTCGGTCACCTGCCGGCCGTAGATCTCGCCGTCCGAGGTGCCGGGCCAGTGCGCGAGCCCTGCCGAGGCGACGACCCCGTTTCGCAGCACGAGAAACCCCGCAAACTGCCGGTCGCGCCAGCGCGAGGTCTCGATCGCTCCGTACATCCCCGTGAGCAGCAGCAGCACGGCCGCGCACCAGAGCAGCGGATCGCGTCGCAGCCTCACGACTTCCCCCCGAAGCCGCGGCCGGCCTGGTCGAGGTCGAAGAGCACCGACTGCGGATCGAGCCGCTCGAAGTAGCCGCGCATCGGCGAGCGGCGCCGCGCGGCCTCGGTCGCGGCCGAGAGCGGACCGAGCGGGCTCGACGGGAACCCGAGCCGGGCGAGCGACTCGATCAGATTGCGGGGCATGAACGCGTAGGCGTGGCCGAGGTCGTGCTCGCGCAGCGCGTCGTAGAGCAGCTTCACCAGCCCGAGCAGTGCGACACGCTCGCCGCCGCGGTGCTCGACCGACAGCGCGAGCTTGCCGATCTCGCCCAGGCGCTCGCGCGGAACGTCGGGCGGCTCGAACTCGAAGAACGCCTCGGTCTGGAAGCCGAGCTCGCTCGGCAGCACCACGCGCGCCGTGCCGACCAGGGCGCCGCCCGCGTCGTACGCCAGACACTGGATCGCCGACTCGTCGAAAGAGTCGCGCAGGCTCGGGCTGCCGAAGTCGGCAGGATCGATGTAGCCGTGCGCCGCGTAGACGCGGAAGCGCAGCGCGTAGGCGGCCTGGCGCTGCTCGATCGAATCCGCGCGGCAGAAACGGTAGCCGCCCAGCGCGAACTCCTTCGTGATCGCGCCCGTGAACAGCCGGCGCAGCTCGTCGGCCGCGGAGCGCTGCTCGCCCCGCGCATCCGACTCGAGCGTGATCTCGAGCTCCGATTCCCCGGGACCGCGCCGGCTGACGCGCCCCGCGAGTCTCGTTCCCGCGCGCAGACCGCGGACCAGGATCTCCTCGCCCGGACTCGCGGACTCCGCGCCGCCCTCGCCCAGCGCGCGAACGCGAAGCAGCTCGCCCGAGCTCTCGACCAGAAGCGCGGGAAACGCGCGCTCGCTCGTGGTGAGCAGCAGCGCCTCCGAGACCCGGTCCGCGCGCGCGGGAGCTGCGCTGGCCAGGAGCTGTGCGGGCAGGATGAACAGATCGGCCGCCAGCGCGAAGAGCAGCGAGAGCGCCTCGAGCCCGCCGAAGTTCGCGATCACCTGGAAATCCGAGAGTCCGAGCACGGCCAGCCCGGAGGCGATGATCAGGCTCGTCACCAGCACCGGCCGGCCGGTGGTGACGTACGCCTCGAAGACCGCGACGCGGCGCAGACCGTGCGCGGCCTCGTGATGCCGGATCGTGTCGAGCAGGTGGACCGTGCTGTCCACCGCGATTCCGAGCGTGGTGACCGCGATGACGCTGGTCACGTCGCGAAGCGTGATCGCGAAGATCACCATCACCGCGAAGTTCAGCGCGACCGGGAGCGCGATCGGCAGGAAGAGATGTGCGCCGATCCAGAGCGAGCGGAACGCGAACGCCGAGAGCAGCAGAATCAGCAGCGACGCGCCCGCCAGGCTCCAGACCTGCTCGACGGCCAGCTCGTCCGCGGCCTCCGAGAGCAGGATCTCGGTCGAGAGAACCGCGTCGCGGCCGGACTCCCCGGGCAGGTGTTCGCGCGCGAGCGCCTCGAGCCGCGCCCGGAGCGCCGCGCTCTCGCGGCTCGAGCCGACCGTCGCGGTCAGCACGATTCGCGCGTGGCGATGCTCGAAGTCCAGCAGGTCGTCGAACTCGTCGGGCTCGCCGGCCGACGAGTAGAGCAGCAGGTACTGCGCGACCGCCTCGGCGCTGTCGGGGATGCGCAGCTCGGACGGATCCTCCCCGTGCATCGCGCGGTTCATCAGCTCGACGTAGCTCGCGATCGAGAAGCTCTTGTCGATCTCCGGCAGCGCCTCCGCGGCGCGCTGGAACGCGAGCATCCGCCGCAAGAGGTCGGGGTCGTGGATCCCGCCGGCTCCGGACGTCCGCACGTACACGTTCTCGATCACGTCGCCGGAGAGGTGCGAGCGGTAGAACTCCGAGGAGCGGCGGAAGCGCGAGTCCTCGGCGAACGCCTTCGGGCCGCTGGAATCGACCACGAGCCGGGTGCTCGCGATGCCGGCCGCGACGAACAGCAGCAACGCCGCCGCGAGAATCGCGCGCGGGCGGCGCGAGACGAACTCGACGATCCCGAAGAGCAGCACGCCGAGCCGGCGCTCGCTGGTCAGGATCCCGCTGCCGCGGCGGACCTTCGAGAGCGACAGAACCGCGGGCACCGCGAAGCAGGCGAGCACGATCACGGAGAGCACGCCCGCCATCAGGTCGATGCCGAATCCGCGCACGAGCGGCAGGTCCGAGAGCGCCACGAACCCCGCGCCGATCGCGGTGGTGAGCCCCGCGACGACGACCGGTCTGCGCATGCGCTCGAGAGCGGCGAGCGTCGCAGCGCGAGCGTCGGCCCCGGCGTGGACCTGTCGCTGGTAGCACGCCGCCAGGTGCATCACGTAGGCGCAGCCGATCGCGAGCAGGAAGGTCGGGGCAGTGTTCGAGAGCGCCGTGATCGGCTGGCCGATCCAGCCCATGAAGCCGGTCATCCAGACCACCGCGACGAGCACCGCCGCCAGGATCAGGAGCGTCATCGCGACCGAGCCGACGCTCACGTACACAAGCACCGCCATCAGCGCGACGGTGGCGGGCAGGAACACGCCGAGATCGCGCTGCATGGTGTGCGCGATCTCGGTCTTCATGAACGGGTGTCCGGCCAGGAAGTACGTCTGACCGGGGCCCTCCTGCGCGACGATCCGCTCGATCTCGCCGAGCAGCGCGCCGCGTTCCGACGTCGCTTCGTCCGGCTCTTCTAGGAGCCTGACCCGAGAGTGAGTGCCGGGGCGCGCCGGATGGGGGTCTCCTCAGCGGTGCCCGGCACAGCCGACCGCTTCGTCGACCCCCATCCGGCGCACTCCTC
>VGRW01000087.1 GCA_016875225.1 Deltaproteobacteria bacterium | reverse complement strand
TCAACGCCTGGCTGCAGAACTTCCGCCGCGTCGTCACCCGCTGGGAGTACAAAGCCCAGAACTACCGAGCATTCGTCCAACTCGCCTGTATCTGCATCATGCTGAGACAATTTTGAGACTGCCTCTAGAGAGGCGCGAGTTGGACCAGTTCGGCCCGGGTCTGCGCGCTCGCGTCCAGGCGCACCTGGCCCGCTTCGAGCGCCACGCCCGGCCCGACCCCGCGCTGGTGCGCGCCGCCGTCGCCGCGACACTGATCGGTGACGACTCCGGCCGCGCCTGCTTCCTGATCACGCGCCGCACCTCCGGCCTGCGCAACCACCCCGGCCAGTGGGCGCTGCCCGGCGGCCGCGTCGACCCGGGCGAGACCCCCGAAGAGACCGCGCTTCGCGAGCTCGACGAGGAGCTCGGCCTCGCGCTCGACCCCGCCTGCGTGCTCGGCCAGCTCGACGACTTCGTCACCCGCTCCGGCTACCTGATCACGCCCGTGGTCTGCTGGGGCGGCTCCGCACGCGCTCTCACGCCCAACCCCGACGAGGTCGCCGCCGTGCACGTCGTGCCGGTCGCCGAGCTCGACGGCCCCGAGATCCCGCTGATCAGCGCGATCCCCGAGAGCGATCGCCCGGTCCTCTCGCTGCCGATCCCCTCGCTCGCCACGAACATCCACGCGCCGACCGCCGCCGTTCTGTACCAGCTGCGAGAAGTCGCGCTGCACGGGCGCAGCACGCGCGTCGCGCACTTCGAGCAGCCGGTGTTTGCGTGGTCGTGACGCCGGCCTAGATCTCGACCCCGTTCCTGCGGATCACATCCGAGAAGAACGCGGCACTCGCCTTGGGAATCCGCGCCTGCGTCGCGAAGTCGGTCCAGACGATGCCGAAGCGCTTGGAGTTGCCGAAGGCCCACTCGAAGTTGTCGAGCAGGGACCAGACGTAGTAGGCGCGGACGTCGGCGGAGCCGTCGGCGATCGCGGCGTGCATTCCGGCGAGGAAGCCGCGCAGAAGCTCGATGCGCTGCACGTCGTCGACGCGGCCGTCGGCGCCGGGCGCGGTGTTGTCGCAGACGCCGTTCTCGGTAACGTAGATGCGCGGGCGGCCGTACTCGGCGGAGACGAAGCGCAGGAAGTCGCCGAGCGCGAAGGGCGCCGCCTCGTAGCCCATCGGCAGCACGGGGAGCGTGGGGGGCGCGTCGCGGAAGCCGACGCCGCGGCTGGCGTCGGCGAGCACGCGCTGGCGGCTGTACAGGTTCACGCCCAGGAAGTCGGTGGGCGCCGCGATCGCCTTCAGGTCGTCGCCCTCGATCGGCAGCGCCGCGCCGCGCTCGGCGTAGTAGCGCAGCACCGACTCGGGGTAGCCGCGCCCGTAAACCGGACCGTGCCAGGTGCGCGTGTCGAAGTCCCGCGCGAGCTCGCAGGCGCGCAGTGACTCCGGGCTCGCATCGGCGGGCTCGTAGCTCGTGTTCGCGTTGGTGATGCCGATCTCGCCGCGCCGGCCCGAGGCGCGGTACGCGGCGACCGCGAGCCCGTGCGAGAGCAGCAGGTGGTGGATCGCGCGGCCGGTGATGCGCAGGTCGCGAATGCCCGGCGCGAGCAGGCCGACGCGGTGGCCCAGGATCGCGGTGATCATCGGCTCGTTGTGGGTGACGAAGCGGGTCACCCGGTCGCCGAGCTGCGCGAAGACGATCTGGGCGTACTCGGCGAAACGCTGCGCGGTGTCGCGGTCGGCCCAGCCGCCGCGGTCCTGCAGCGCCTGCGGCAGGTCCCAGTGGTAGAGCGTGAGGCAGGGCTTGATCCCGGCCGCGAGCAGCTCGTCGACCAGCCGCGAGTAGAAGCCGAGCCCCTTCTCGTTCGGCTCGCCCGCGCCGAACGGCTGCACGCGCGGCCACGAGACCGAGAAGCGGTAGGTCTGCAGGCACAGGCGCTTCATCAGCGCGACGTCGTCGCGGTAGCGGTGGTAGTGGTCGCAGGCGACCTCGCCGCTGTCACCGCCCATCACGCGGCCGGGCTGCTGGCAGAAGACGTCCCAGATCGAGAGACCCCTGCCGTCCTCGCGGTGCGCGCCCTCGATCTGATACGCCGCCGTCGCGGCACCCCACTCGAAGCCCTTCGGAAACGTCACGAACGCCATGCGCGCATCGTATCAGGCGACGCTACGCTGGCGCGCATGAATGAAGCGGCCGAGGTCCTCCGCCAGCGACTCTCGCAGCGCGGGGCCGCGCTCGAAACGGCCACGCGGGACGCGCGGCGCATCTCGAACCTGCGGCTGGGCGTATTCGCGCTCGCGCTCGCGGTCGGCTGGCTCGCGTTCGGCGAGCGCGCGATCTCTGCGCTCTGGCTGCTGCCGGTGGCGGGCGCCTTCGTCGCGCTGGTGCTCGCGCACGACGCCGCTCGGCGAAGGCGACTCCGCGCGGAGCGGGCGCGCGAGCACTACGAGCTGGCGCTCGCGCGAATGGAGCACCGAATCGCCGGGCGCGGGCGCGACGGCGAGCGGTATCTCGACCCCGAGCACCCGTACGCAATGCACCTTGACCTGTTCGGGCGCGGCTCGCTCTTCGAGCTGCTCTCGCGCGCGCAGACGCGCGCGGGCGAGGACCGGCTGGCGGCCTGGCTGCTCGCGCCGGCCGCGCCCGAGGAGCTGCGCGCGCGGCACGCGGCCGTGAACGAGCTGCGCGGGAACCTGGACCTGCGCGAGGACCTGGCCGTGCTCGGTCCCGAGATCCGCCACGGCGTGCACCCGGAGCCGCTCTTGAAGTGGGGGCGCGCGCCGGTTCGATTCACGGGCGGCGCGCTTCGCGCGGCCGCGGCGGTTCTCGCGGCGCTCTCGACCTGCGCGGTCGCAGCCGCGCTGGCGGGCGCGACGAGCTGGGCGCCCGCGCTCGTCGCGATCGCCGCGCAGTCGCTCTTCGCGGCGAGCTTGCGCTCGCGCGTCTCGGGCGTGCTCGGCGAAATCGAGGCGCCCTCGCGCGATCTCGCGCAGCTAAGCGCGCTCGTCGACCGCGTCGAGCGGGAGTCGTTCGCCGCGCCGCTTCTCGCAAGCCTGCGCGGTGCGCTCGAGACCCAGGGCGTCCCGGCCTCGCGCGACCTGGCTCGACTACACCGGCTAGTGACGACGCTCGACTGGCGGCGCAACCAGCTCTTCGCGCCGATCGCGCCGCTGCTGCTCTGGGGCACGCAGCACGCGTTCGCGCTCGAGGCGTGGCGATCGCGCTGCGGCGGACACCTCGAAGGCTGGCTCGACGCGCTCGGCGAGCTCGAGGCGCTTTGCGACCTGGCGGCGCACGCCTGGGAGCACCCCGCGGATCCGTTCCCCGAGATCGCCGAGACCGGCCCGGTCTTCGACGCGCGCGGGCTCGGGCACCCGCTTCTGGCCGATGCGAGCTGCGTGCGAAACGACCTGTCGCTCGACGCGGATCACGCGCTCGTGGTGGTGTCGGGCTCGAACATGTCGGGCAAGAGCACGCTGCTGCGCAGCGTCGGCAGCAACGTGGTGCTCGCGCTCGCGGGGGCGCCGGTTCGCGCGCACGGCCTGCGCGTCTCGCCGCTCTCGCTCGGCGCTTCGCTTCGCGTGCAGGACTCTCTGCAGGAGGGCGCATCGCGCTTCTTCGCCGAGCTGCTCTGCCTGAAGCGGGCGGTGCAGCTCTGCGAGGGTCCGCGCCCCGTTCTGTTCCTGCTCGACGAGATCCTGCAGGGCACGAATTCGCACGACCGCGGCATCGGCGCGAGCGCGCTGGTGCGCGGCCTGCTCGCGCGCGGGGCGATGGGCCTGGTCACCACGCACGACCTCGCGCTCACGGCGATGGTCGACGAGCTCGCCCCGCGCGCGCGAAACGCGCACTTCGAGGACGAGCTCCGCGAAGGCGAGCTGCACTTCGACTACCGGCTGCGCGAGGGCGTGGTGAAGCGCAGCAACGCGCTCGCGCTGATGCGCAGCGTCGGGCTCGAGCTCGACGCCGTGCCCACCTAGAGATAGGTGAGTCGGAACCCCACGCCCTCGGGCTTCTTCAGGCGGATGTTGATCCCGATCAGAAGCGCGGTGATCTGCTCCACGTAGCGCGCGTTGTACAGCGGCCCGCCGTCGACGGCGCGCAGGCCCGGCACGTCGGCGCAGAGCGCCATCACTCGCGCGCGCGGCTCCTTGGCGCCCGAGACGATCACGTCGCACTCGACCGGGTGCGGCAGGTCGAGCAGCCGGTGCGCCGCCACGTTCTGGAACGCCGACACCACCGGCACGCCCTCGGGCGCCAGCGCCTCGCACATCTCCGCGCAGGACCCCTGCGAGACGCCGATCACGCGCGAGGCCACGTCGCCGATCGCGCTGGCGAGCGGCACGCCCATCGATACCAGCACGGCGCCGGGCGCGAGATCGTCGCGCACCGACTTGATCGTGCCGGCCATGTGCTCGAACGGCACCGACAGGATCACGATCCCGCCACGCGTCGCGCGCACCGCGGCCGCGTTCTCGAATCCCGACACGTCGGCGCCCGGCACCTTGGCGGAGACGTCGCGCACGGCCTCGAGCGCGCGGTCCTCCTTGCGGCTGCCGATTCGAACCGGCCGGCCGGCCAACGCAAACCGATACGCGAGTCCGAGCCCCTGCTCGCCGGTTCCGCCCAGGATCGCCACCGCTTCCTTCGACATCCCTGCTCCTCCGCGCCTCGCGCGCGCGGATCTTAGCCCAGACACGAGCTACGTTTCCCGACATGAGCCTCCCAACCCCCACATCGATCTCCCAGGCCGGACCCGACAAGCTGCGCATCGTCTGGAACGACGGGCACGAGAGCGTCTACGCGGTGCGCGGCCTTCGGCTCTCCTGTCGCTGCGCGCGCTGCGTCGAGGAGTTCACCGGCCGGCCGCTGCTGAACCCCGAGGGCATTCCCGACGACGTGCGGCCGATCCGCATCACGCCCGTCGGCCGCTACGCGCTGCAGTTCGAGTGGACCGACGGGCACGACAGCGGGATCTACACCTTCGAGTACCTGCGCCAGACCTGCCCCTGCTGCGCGGAGGCAACTCAAGCGGCCAAGTAGGGGCGTCGATTCGAGGTCCGGATGGCCGATCTGATCGCCTGGGCCGAGCGCTTCATCGCGACCCCGTCGGAGTCGCGGCTCGGCAACGCCGCGATCGCGCGCCTGGCCTCGCAGCTGCTCGGCGAGCTCGGGCTCCCCGCGCGGATCGAGACCGCCGAGGTCGGCGGCACCCTACACCATGCGGTGGTGTGCGACGTCGGGCCGGACGCGGACGCGGGCGGCCTGCTGCTGGTGACACACCTCGACACGGTTCCGCCCGGCGCGTTCGGCGCATGGACCGCGACCGGGGGCGATCCGTTCCGGCCGACGCGTGAGGCCGATCGGCTCTACGGCCTGGGCTCGGCCGACGCCAAGGTCGACTTCGTCTGCAAGGCGCTCGCGCTGGCGTCGATCGACCGCTCGCGGCTGCGCCGGCCCGTTCGGCTGGTCGGGACGTTCGGTGAAGAGATCGGCTTGATCGGCGCGCGCTGGCTGATCGATGCGGGCCTTGCGCGCGGCTACCGCGAGGCGCTGGTCGGCGAGCCGTCCGAGCTCGCCGTGATTCGCGCGCACAAGGGCTACGCGGTGTTCGAGGCGAGCGTCGCGCTCGAGCGGCTCGACTATTGCGAGGCGCTCACGGCGACGCAGCGGACGGTGACCGGCGTGGCCGCGCACTCGAGCGCGCCGGCGCTCGGCAGGAACGCGATCCTGGCCGCGCTCTCCGAGCTCGAATCCGCCGGAGTCCTCGGCATCTTCGCGCTCGACGGCGGCACGGCGGTGAACGTCGTTCCGGGTCGCTGCGAGATCGGTCTTGCGAGCAAAGGCGCGAGCGACGCGTGCAAAGAGCCGATCTTCGCGACAGCACCGCTTCGCAGTTTCGCTGCGGCGTGGCGGCATTTCGAAGCGTCGCTCGGGGCTCGCCGCGACCCCGACTTCGATCCCGATCGCACGGTCGCGAGCCTCGGCCGCGCCTGGCTCGAAGGCGACCGGGCGCGGTTCCGCTTCGACGTGCGGCCGATTCCCGGCGAGGATCCGGAGCTTCTGGTGGAACCGCTTCGCGACGCAGCAGCGATCACCAGCGTGCGCGCCAACCCGCCGCTCTCGACGAGCCGCGATGCCAAGCTCGTGCGCGCGGCGCTCGACGCGCAGCGCTCGGTCGGCCTCGAGGCGGGGCTCGCGACCAAGGCGACCTGCACCGAGGCGGGGCTTCTGTCGCGCGCCGGGCTGGAGGCGATCGTGCTCGGGCCCGGGCCCTCGGTCGGCAACGTCCACAAGCCCAACGAGCACACGAGTGTCGCGCAGCTACACCGCGCGGTGGAGCTGTACCGCGCGCTGCTCGTGCGCCTCGCGTGCCTGGTGTGTTCGGGGAGGCCGACGTGTTCCTGATGCGCGGCGCGATTGCGGCGGACCTGCCGTCGCTTCTGGAGCTCGCGGCGCTGCTCGACAGCCCGAACCTGCCCCACGACGACGCCTTCCTGCGCCGGCGCATCGCCCGCTCGGAGCGCGCGTTCCGCGAGCCGGGACCGCCGGGGCCCGAGCGCGAGTACCAGTTCGTGCTCGTCGACGACGGCGATGCCGTGGTCGGCACATCCGCGATCCTTTCCAAGCACGGAACGCCCGAGATGCCGCACCTGTTCCTGCGCGTCGGCGAGGAGACTCGATTCTCGCCGAGCAGCTCCGTGCGCGTGACCCACACGACGCTCCAGCTCGGCGCGTCGCACGACGGGCCGACCGAGATCGGCTCGCTGGTGCTGCGGCCAGAGGCGCGCGGGCGGCCGGGCTGGCCGGGCAAGCTGCTCTCGTGGGGCCGGTTCGCCTTCATCGCGCGCAAGCCCGGCTGCTTCGAGAAGACGGTGCTCGCCGAGATGCGCGCCGCGATCGACGCGCAGGGGCGAAGCGCGTTCTGGGACGCCTTCGGCCGCCGCTTCACCGGAATGAGCTACACCGAGGCGGATCGGCGCAGCGCCGTCGACAAGAGCTTCGTGCTCGATCTGTTTCCCGCCACGCCCTTCTACGCGTCGCTTCTCGACCCCGACGTGGCCGCGCAGATCGGCCACGTGCACGGCGAGGCGAAGCCGGCGCTGCGGCTCCTCGAGCAGGCGGGGCTGCACTGGCAGGGCGAGATCGACCCCTTCGACGGCGGGCCGTTCGTCGCCGCGCCCGTCGCGAAGATCGTTCCGGTGCAGCAGACGGTGTTCGGCCGGCTCGCGGACGGCGCGCCGGACGAGCCTGCGCCGCCGGCGATCCTCTCGACCGAGGAGGGCGGCGAGTTCCGCGCGGTCGCGGCCACCGCTTCGCGCGAGGGCGACGCGATCCGCGTGCCGAAGGAGGCGCGAAAACGGCTGCGGCTCGCGATCGGCGACGAGATCGCCTGGACACCGTTGCCTGCCGCGCGGGGAAGGGGCGGCGATGGCTGAGACGTCCGACTTCGCCCCGCGCGGGGATCTCATCGACCGTCAGTTCGTCCTGCCCGAACGTGTGGCGGGCGAGATCGCGCTCGAAGACCCGGGCGACATCCACGCGCTGCGCGGCGCGTTCCCGATCGGCGCGGACTCGGCCGAGCGCGCGATCGCTTCGGCGCGCGCCGCCTGGCCGGCCTGGCGCGACGCTTCGAGCGAGAGCCGCGCCGCACATCTGCGCCGCTTCGGAGACGCGATCCGCGCCGACGCCGAGCGGCTCGCGGGTGTGATCGCGACCGAGGTGGGAAAGCCCGTCTGGGAGGCGCGCACCGAGGTCCAGGCGATGCTCGCGAAGATCGACATCACGCTCTCGCAGGGCCTGGAGCTGGTGGCCGAGCGGGAGTTCGCGCTCGGCCCGGGCCAGACCGGTCGCTGGCGCAACAGCGCGCGCGGCGTGCTCGCCGTGCTCGGGCCGTTCAACTTCCCGGGCCACCTGGTGCACGGCCACGTGGTTCCGGCGCTGGCGACCGGAAACTGTGTCGTGGTGAAGCCGTCCGAGCAGACGCCCGCGACCGGCCAGCTCTACGCAGAGCTCGCGCGACGCTGCGGACTACCACCCGGCGTCGTGAACGTGGTGCAGGGCGACGGCGCGGCCGGCGCGCGGCTCGCCGCCCACCCCGGGCTCGACGGTGTGCTCTTCACCGGGTCGTGGTCGGTCGGGCGGCGGATCCTCGAGGCCACACTCGACCAGCCCTGGAAGCTGGTCGCGCTCGAGATGGGCGGAAAGAACGGCGTGCTGGTCTGCGCGGACGCCGATCTCGACGCGGCGGCGACCGCGATCGCCTTCGGCGCCTGCGTGACGGCGGGCCAGCGCTGCAGCGCGACCAGCCGCGTGTTCGCGCAGCGCAGCATCGCGGACGCGCTCTGCGAGAAGCTCGCGCGGCTGTTTCGCGGCATCGCGATCGGGCACTCCTCGGACCCGGGCGCGTTCATGGGACCGCTGATCTCGCGCGCCGCGCGCGAGCGACACGCCAGGGTGTTGGAGCTCGCCGCGGCGGAAGGCGCGCAGGCGCTGGTCGCGGGCGGCCCGTGCGAGGGGCCGCGACCGGGCCACTACGTTCGGCCGAGCCTGCACCGCCTGCGCGCGCACGACCGAGCGAGCCGCTACCAGAGCGAGGAGCACTTCCTGCCCGACGCCTTCGTGCTCGCGGTCGACTCGACCGACGAGGGGATCGCGCTTCTCGACGCGACCGACTTCGGGCTGGTCGCGAGCGTGTTCACCCGCGACCGCGCGATCTACGAGCGCGCCGCGCGCACGCTCCGCGTCGGCGCGCTGAACTGGAACGCCGCCACCGTGGGCGCGTCCTCGAAGCTTCCCTTCGGCGGGGTGAAGCGCAGCGGCAACGATCGCCCCGCGGGCGCGATGTCGACGCTGTACTGCACGTTCCCGCAGGCGAACCTCGAGCACGAGCAGGCCCCGCCCGCCGCGACCTGGCCGGGCTTTCCGACGCCCGAATGAGCCACGTGGTTCTGATGGGCGACCCGGCGCACTTCTCCGTGGTCGGCGGCGCGAACCCGCACACGCGTGACAAGTACGGCCGGCGCAAGTCCGTCGACCGCGCGCTCGCGATCGCGCAGTGGGGCCGCATGCGCGATCTGCTCCGCGATCTCGGCGTGCAGGTGGCGGTGGTGCCCCCGCACGCCGCGCACCCGGGTCTGGTCTACCCGGCGAACGCGGGCTTCCGCCACGGCGACGTCTTCGTGCTATCGAACCTCACGCCGACGCGCGCGGGCGAGCAGCCGATCTACCGCCAGGTGATCGAGTCACTGGGCCTGCGCTGCGCGACGATCGGCGCGCGCTTCGAGGGCGAGGCCGACCTGTTTCCCGCCGGCGACGCGCTCGTCTTCACGCACGGCCGGATCCGCCGCCAGCGCTTCGTGCCGCGTCTGGGCTGGCCGCCCTGGAAGCGCGTCTACGGCTTTCGCAGCGACCCACGCGCGCTGGACGAGATCGCGGCGATCGCGCCGCTCGGCCGCGAGGTGCTGCGCGTCGAGCTCGTGGACGAGCGCTACTACCACGGCGACACCTGTCTGTGTTCGTTCGGTGCGCGCCGCGAGTTCCTGCTCGCATACGTTCCGGTTCTGCACCCCGACTCGGCCGCGGCGCTGCGCGTTCGCTTCCGCGACCGCCTGCTCGAGATCGGCGACGCCGACGCCGCGATCTACGCCGCGAACTCGTTCGCGCTCGATATCGCAGGCGAGCCGCACCTGGTCATGCCCGAAGGCGTCTCGGCGCGCCTGGCCGACGCGGTGCGCGCGCGGCGCACGCGCGTGGTCACCGCCGACGTCTCCGAGTTCCACAAGAAGGGCGGCGGCTCGGTGAAGTGCATGATCGGGGATCTGGGCGAGCTTGCCGGCGTGAGCGCTTCCGACCGCGCCTGATCTAGAATCGCGGCGATCGTGTCCGCCCCTGACTCTCCACTCGATCGCGGCGCGCCCGCGCTCTTCGGCGCGGAGTCGCCGCACTCGCTCGTGCTGCGCTGGCTGGTGCCGCTGCGCTTCCTCGCGGCGGTCGGGCAGGCGCTGGCGCTGCTCTTCGCGTCGCAGGTCATGCGCGTCGAGCTGCCGTACCGGGCGCTGTGGCTGATCCCGACGGCGACCGTGCTCACGAATCTCGTGCTGGTGCGGCGCGACTGGTCGAGCGCGCAGGCGCGGATTCTCGCGCCGGCCACGCTGAGCTTCGACACGGTCCTGTTCACCGCCCTGCTCTACCTGACCGGCGGGCCCGACAACCCGTTCAGCGCGCTCTACACCGTTCACGTCGCGATGGCGGCGATGACCGGCAGCGCGAGCGCAACCTGGCTGGTCGCGGGTCTGTCGGCCGCGGGCTACGCGGCGGTGTTCCGCTGGCACGAGACCTACCACTTCTGGCACGGGCCGATCGCGCCGGGAATGGAGATCGGCCTGCACGCGGTGGGAATGTGGATCGCGGTGACGGTCGTCGCGATCGTGATCACGTACTTCATCGGCCGCATCACGAACACGCTTCGCGCGCAGGAGGCGAGCCTGCGCCGCGTGGGCGAGATCGCGGCGCGAAACGCGAGGCTGGCGTCGCTCACCACGCTTGCGGCCGGCGCGGCGCACGAGCTCGGCTCGCCGCTCGGGACCATCGCCGTGATCGCGGGCGATCTCGCGCGCGAAGCCGAGCGCTCGCCGGAGCTCCTGCCCTGGGGCGACGACGCGCGATTGCTCCGCGCCGAGGTCGACCGCTGCCGCGGCATCCTCGACCGGATGAGCGCGCGCGTCGATCGGCTCGGCGCCGCCGACGACGCGCCGCTGCGCGCGGGCGAGGTGGCCGCACTGCTCGGCGAGGCGGAGCTCGGCGAGGACGCGGCGAGGGTCGATCTCGAGCTGCGCGCTGCGCCGGCGACGTTGCTCGGAGCGCGCTCCGACTTCGGCGAGATGGTTCTGCCGCTTCTGCGCAACGCCTTCGCCGCAGCGGCCGATGGATCGCGCGTGCGCGTCGCGGTCGAATGCGAGGGGGATCGGGTCCGCGTCCGCGTGCATGACCGCGGCCACGGCATGAGCCCGTCCGTGCTGGAGCGCGCGGGCGAGCCGTTCTTCACCACGCGGGCGCCCGGCCACGGAACCGGGCTCGGTCTGTTCGTGCTGCGTTTGCACGCGGAGCGGCTCGGTGGCACGCTGCAGCTCACCTCCGAGCCCGGCGCGGGCACCACGGCCACCGTCGAGTGGCCCATCGCTCCCGCGGGCGCCTCGTCCCATGAGTCCTGAGAGCAAAGCCACGCGCTACCTGATCGCCGACGACGACGCGCCGTTTCGCGCGCGGCTCGCGCGCGCGCTGCGCTCGCGCGGACTCGAGGTCGCCGAGGCCGAGTCGGCCGAAGAGGCCGTGCGCGCCGCGAAGTCGTTCCGTCCCGAGCGCGCGGTGATCGACCTGCGCCTGGGCGAGGGCTCGGGCCTGGAGCTGATCCGCGCGCTGCGCAGCGAGCACCCGGATCTGGTCTGCGTCGTGCTCACCGGCTACGGGAGCATCTCGACCGCGCTCGAGGCCGTGCGTCGCGGCGCGCGCCACTACCTGACCAAGCCCGTCGACGCCGACGACGTCCTGCACGCGTTCGAGCGCGGCTTCGAGGAGGGGGCGCCGGTCGCCGCCGACGCTCCGAGCAGCGCGCCGTCGCTGCACCGCGTGGAGTGGGAGCACATCCAGCGCGTGCTCGGCGACTGCGGAGGGAACGTCTCGCAGGCCGCGCGCACGCTCGGCCTGCACCGGCGCACGCTGCAGCGCAAGCTCGCCACGCGACCGCCGCAGCGCTAGCTGCGCCGGAGCGACGAAAGGAAGACACGATGGGCGATGGAATCCAGGTCGAGATCGCCGATCCCGTGGCGCTGATCCGGCTCGACCGGCCCGAGAAGCTGAACGCGCTGACCTACCCCATGCTCGGCGCGATCCGGCGCGCGGTCGACGCTGCGGCTGCGGACCCGGCGGTGGTGGGGATCGTGATCACGGGAAGTGGCCGCGGCTTCTGCTCGGGGCTCGACTCGGAGGCGCTCGTCGCGACGACGCAGGGCCGCGCGCCGCGCGCGAGCGCGGCGGCGAGCGAAGAAGTGCCGGGGCTGTTCACCTACCTGCTCCAGGTGCCCAAGCCCGTGATCGCGGCCGTGAACGGCGTCGCGGCCGGCGGCGGCTTCGTGCTCGCCGCGATGTGCGACGTGCGCTTCGCGTCGAGCGCCGCGAGCTTCACCTCGATCTTCAGCAAACGCGGGCTGGTCGCCGAGCACGGCACGACCTGGATCGTGCCGCGGCTGGTCGGCACCGGCCGCGCGCTCGACCTGCTCTTCACCTCGCGCAAGATCGACGCGGGCGAGGCGCTGCGGATCGGGCTGGTCGAGTACGTCGTTGCGCCCGACGAGCTCGTCGCCGCAGCGACGGACTACGTGAGGCAGCTCGCGGGCTCGGTCTCGCCCACGTCGCTCGCCGAGACCAAGCGCATGGTCTACGCGCACGCGGGCCAGGGCTACCCCGAGGCGCTCCGCGACGCCGACACCGTTCAGTGGCGCGTGGTCGAGCAGCCCGACGCGGTCGAGGGAGCGCGCGCGCTGATCGAACGCCGCGCTCCGCGCTTCGCCCGGCTCGGCCAGAAGTAGGCGCGGGATGGACTCGCTCGCGCTGCGCATCGAGCACAAGACGCCCGAGCCGCGAGACGAGCCATCGCCGACGGGTCACGTCTTCGTCGAGCGCGGCGACTCGCGCGCGGTGCTGCTCACGCCAACCGAGATCGACCCGGCCAAGCGCTACCCGCTGATCACGGTGCTGCACGGCGCGGGGCGGCAGGACGAGATGCTGGTGAAGGCCTGCCGCGACCAGCCCGAGTCGCGCGACGCGCTGTTCCTGGTGCCGCGCTCGCTGCTCCCGACCTGGGACCTGATCGCAAGCCGGGAGCGGCCCGACCTGGACTTCCTGGAGTACGCCTACGATCTGATCTACCGGCGCTACCCGGTCGATCCCGACCGGCAGGCGCTGCTCGGCTACAGCGACGGCGCGAGCTACGCGCTGTCGGTGGGGCTTTCGAATCCGCGCATCTTCCGCGCGGTGATGGGCTGGGCCGCGGGGTTCATCGCGCTCGAGCCCGCCTTCGACCCCGATGCCGCGCCCAAGCCCGCCGTCCTGCTCGAGTACGGCACGCACGACGAGCTGTTCCCGTTCGATCGCGTGGCGCTGCCGATGCGCGAGAACCTGCGCAAGGCGGGCTACACCGTGGAGTTTCGCGTCGACCAGGGCGGCAAGCACTGGCCCTCGGCCGACTTCCTGCACGAGGCTCTGGACTGGTTCTTCTCGGAGCCCTGGGCGAAGCGGACCTAGGCGGGCGGGCGCTTGCCGAACACCGGCTCGCGCTTCTCGACGAAGGCGCGGAAGGCTTCGCGCGTGTCGTCGCTGGCGGCGATCTGCAGGTGGCGGCGCGACTCGAGCTCGACGAAGGCGTCGAGCGAGAGCAGCTCCGCGGCCAGGTAGTGCTGCTTGAGCGCGCGAAGCGCGGTCGGCGAAGACGCGCCGAGCCGGTGCACGATCGCTGCGACCTCGTCGCGGAACACTGCGTCGTCGAAGACGCGCGCGACCAGGCCGATCCGCGCGGCCTCGTCGGCGGGGAGCTTCTCGCACAGGAACGAGAGCTCGGGGGCCTTCGCGGCGCCGACCAGGCGCGGCAGCGTCCAGGGCAGCGCCATGTCTCCCGCCACGGCCACGCGCAGGAACGCGGTGTTGAAGTTCGCCGAGCGCGCGGCGAAGCGCAGGTCGCAGGCGCAGGCCCAGCCCATTCCCGCGCCCGCGCAGGCGCCGTTCACGGCCGCGATCGTGACGGCGGGCATCTCGTGCAGGAGCGTGCAGATGCGGAAGTGGCGCGCTTCGAGCACCGCATCCCGTCCGCGGCTCGAATCGGTGCAGTGCTGCAGGTCTG
>VGRW01000086.1 GCA_016875225.1 Deltaproteobacteria bacterium | reverse complement strand
GTAATCAGCAGGTCGCCGGTTCGAGTCCGGCCGTCGGCTCTGTGAATCCGGGCGCCGCGGAGGCGCGGGCGCTTCAGCCCTCCCCGCGCAGCCTCTGGCCGAAGAACGCCAGGATCTCGTCGACGGCGGCGCGGGCGGGCTCGCCGGCGCGGTCGATCAGGTGCAGCGTCACGACGCTGTGCGGGCTCATCGGGGTGCCGGGCATCGCGCTCGCATCGGGGAGCACGCGGGCGACGAAACGGGGGCCGAGCGCGGCTTGGTAGGCGGCGAAGCGCTCGGCCTTGCAGAAGCGGTCGCCTTCGAAGCGGTAGGCGAGGACGGTCAGGTCCTCGCGCTCCATCCGCGCCTTCACTGCGGCGAGCTCGTCGGGGGCGATGTGCATTCCGCCGGCCTGCAGGATCGGCAGCGACGGCTGCGAGAGCACGGGCGCGAGCATGGCGGGCTCGAGCATCATCGAGAGCGCGAAGTTCCCGGTGAAGCACATGCCGATCGCGCCCACCCCCTTCCCGCCCGAGACCGGGTGCGCGTGCGCGGCGAGCGCGCGAAGCCACGCCGTGACCGGGCTCGACTCGTTGGCCGCGAAGGCGCGGAACTCGCGGCTCACGCACGCGCGCAGCATGGTGCCGAGCCCGCCCGCGACCGTGACCGGGCCGCCCTCGGTGCCGAACAGCGCGGGCATCCAGACCGTGAAGCCGGCGTCGCGGACGATTCGCGCGAAGCGCGCGACGTGCGCGTAGATGCCGGGCATCTCCGCCATCACGATCACGGCCGGCCCGGAGCCCGCGACGTACACGCGCTTGGTCACACCGAGAAGCGTCACCTGGCGCCTCTCGAAGTCGTCGAGCGGATCGCGCGCGCGCAGGTCGGGCCCGGGAAACGGCTGCGTCACCGCCGCGGTCCCAGGGGCCGTTCCGCGCGTCGCCTCATCGAACCCGATGCGGGGCCGCGCTTCGCACCGCGCGGGCGAGCAGCGCCAGCAGTGCGACGAGGACGCCCCCGGACGGTTCGGGGACCGTGTACGCAAGGCCGCCCAGCGCGAAGTACTCTCCCTCCGGTCCAAGCGTGGCGACGAGCTGCTGCGAGCCATCGACCGCGCTGATGCGAAAGAGATTTCTGGGACCGCCCGATCCCGGGCTCACCTGCGCTACCCCCATGAGCGAGCCGTCGGGAAGCGCGGCTAGATGCTGCATGAAGTCGCCCCCCGGGCCGACGCCGACCTGCGTTCTTCCGCTGGTCGCCGGGTCGATGATCACCAGGCCCAAGTCGCGATGCCACGAGTAGAGAAGCCCCGTCGGGCCGAACGTCAGGCCCGCCGAAATGCCGACGCTGGCCGGTCCGACCCTCGCAGCCACCCCGCTGGCGAGATCGATCTGGTACAGGTACGCCCCGGTGCCGACTTGCGAGCTGGTTTCGTAGTTCAGCAGCAGCAGCCCGTCGGTCGCGGAGTACGCGAGGCCGGAAGCGGCCAGATTCGCGCCACTCGACAGCGAGAGGTCGAGAAACCCGGACGTGGATCCGTCCAGCGGATCGATCATGACGAGCCGCTGGCCCTCGGTGGTCACTAGCGAGCCGTCGGGAAGCGAGCCGAGCGAACGAGGACTCGGCAGGCCCGTGAGTCCCAGCGAGGTCAGCTGCGCCGAGTCGGGATCGACCTGAAACAGCGTCCCTGAGGAGACTTCCCAGGGAATCCAGCTGATTCCGATCAGGGCCGCTTCACCGCGGCTGCCCGCCGTCGCGAGGAAGCTACGGGGACCAGGAGGATGCGTCGAAGAGCCACCATTTCCGCAAGTCTAGGCGCACGAGATGCGAAGCGGGAGGAATTTTGGAGTCCGCGCCAACCTGGGGCTCACTCACTCCACGGCACGCGGGAGCGGCGCACCTCGGCCGGCCCCAGGATCTGCGGCTGCTGCTCGTACTCGAGCTTCGCGAGGCGCGCGCGGGTCACTTTCACCAGGCTCTCGAAGCTGATCCGCTTTCGCGCGCGGAGCTCCAGACACATCGAGTACGTGAAGGCGCCGTAGCTGGTCACTCCGTGGCGGTACTCGTAGGAGAGCTGCTTCTCCTGGCAGGCCTCGATGATCAGCGGCAAATAGGGGCCGAGTCGGGCCGAGCCAATGCGGCGCTTCTCGCGTTTGTACTCGTCTTCCGGACGCGAACGCACGAGCGAGGCGCGGCCGAGGCGGGTCGACACGCCGTCCTGGCCGAAGAACGCGGCGCGGGCCTTCGGGTCGGACGAGAACTTGCCATTGAGCGGCCGCCAGCCGCGCTCGACCCACATGTCCAGGCTCCTGCTCCACTCGAGCTCGCGGTGGCGCACGTCGTCGGGCGGGGTGAGCCCGCGCACCCTCGGCCCGCCCTGGCGGTGCATGCCTCCGGAGTGGCAGCAGTCGAGGATCATGGCGAAGCGGGTGCCGTAGGGGAGCTGGCTGTAGAGCGCGTAGATCTGGTCGTCGACGATCGCGTGCTCGGGCGACCAGTCGAAGTCGTGCGGCACGAGCGTCTCGGTCTTGCGGTCGGGCTCCAGGTTCTCGCCGTACTCGGGGATCGTCGCGCCGTGGCCGCTGTAGTAGAAGACGCGCTGGTCGCCGGGCTGCGGGTCGTCGAGAAGCCAGCGCAGGCGCTCGGTGATGCCCTTCGCGGTGGCGCGCGCGTCGAGGCAGACGCGGATGCTCTCGGGCGGGAAGCCGCCTTCCTGCAGCACGCTGCTGATCAGGAACACGTCGTTCACGCAGCCCTCGAGGCGGTCGGTCTCGCGCGGGTACTCGTTGATTCCCACCAGCAGCGCGCGCTGACGCGTGCGGCCGCGGCGGCGCAGCACGGCCGGGCTCTCGCGGCGCGCGCGCGACGCGCCGAAGCTGCGCACGTCGATGCGCTGCTCGGCCGCCGGCCGCCAGACGCCCTCGATCGCGTTTCGGTGCCGCAGATACTCCACCGCGGAGTGATCGGCGACGCCGCCGATGTCGAAGGGCGTGTCGATCTGGCGGAAGCGCGCCTCGCCGGGGAGCCGGATCTCGGCCGTGAACACGTCGTCGTTCTCGTTGTACAGGTGGTGCCAGAGCTTCACCGGCAGCGGCGCGATGCGGCCGCCGGCCAGGTTCCCCAGGACGAACGGGTTCCCGAGCTGCGAGCCGAGCGTCACGTAGCGAGCACGAGCCAGCGCCGCGGCGACGTCCGGGCGCGCGGCGTCGCGGTGCGCGAACGCGTCGTAGGTGACCAGGCTGCCCAGGCTGTGCGCGAGGATCAGGTCGGGCTGGAATTCCACGAGCCTGTCGAGCACCAGCGCGCGCGTCTTGCGCTGGAACGCCTCGTCCTCGACCCACGCGACGACGTAGCCCGCCGTCCAGCGCACGCGGTCGGAGACGTCGCCCAACACTCCGCGGCGTCGGCCCAGCGCGTTCGACGCGCCGCTCCGCGCGAGCTTCCACACCGCCTGCATCGTCTCCCAGACCGAGAGGTCGACGCTCTCGAACACGGGGTCGTAGGTGAGGAAGTCGAACTCGAGCTGAACGTCGGTCTGGCCGGGGAAGACCGCGAGCAGGGTCTTCTTCCAGTCGTCCCTCCAGGTGCTGTTGCGGTGATCGCCGAGCCCGTGAACGCCGATGACCTTGAGCTTCTTCATGGGAGACGAGCGTACTCCCGCGACCTCGGCGCGATCTTGGGAATATCTTGGGAATCAGCCGCGCGTCGCTTCGAGCTCGCGCACGTCCCGAACCATCAGCACGGCCAGGGTCGGAAGCACGATGCCAGCGCAGCAGAGCAGCAGCGTCGGCGGGGTTCCCAGCCGCTCCGCGCCGATGCCCGCGAGCGCCTCGCCGACGGGGACGAGCGCGATCGACCCGAGCACGTCGTAGCTGCTGACGCGGGAGAGCGCCTCGGGCGCGACGCGCGTGTGCAGCGCGGTGTTCCAGAGCACGCTGAAGACCTGGAAGCCGAACCCCGCCGCGAACGCAGCCGCCGCGATCGCCGCGACGGGCGCGGGCCCGGCGAGCAGCAGCGGAACCGCCGCGCTCGGCAGGCAGAACAGCGTGGCCGCGAGCATGGGGCGGCGGAAGTGGACGCGCAGCGCCAGCGCGCCGCCGGCGATCAGCCCGACTCCTTGCGCTCCCGCGATCCAGCCCCAGCTCGACGCGCCACCGAGCGACTGCTTTGCGACGACCGGCCCCAGCACGGCCCAGGCGCCGAACCAGGCCATCAGCATGAAGGTGAACTGCAGCACGATGGTCCACAGCCACGTGTGCGCGGTGAACTCGCGAAAGCCATCGCGAAGCTCGCGCAGCAGGCTCGCGCCTTGCGAGCGCGCCTGCTCGCTCGGCCGGATTCCGGCGACGAGCAGGGCGCTTGCGGCGAAGCTCGCCGCGTCGATCGCGACCGCGAAGCCTGCGCCCGCGGTCGCCGCGAGAATTCCCGCCGCGGTTGCGCCCAGCGCGAACGCGGTCGCCTGCGCGATCGAGAGCAGCGCATTCGCCGCCTGAAGCCGATTGCGTGCGACGACGAGCGGCACCAGCCCGACGGCCGCCGGGAAGTGCAGCGCGAACGTGACCCCGCACAGCGCGTGCAGCGCGAGAAGCGCGCCGAACGTGGCGTGCCCCGAGAGCAGCAGCAGCGCGATCGCGCCCTGCGCTCCCGCGGCGAGCAGGTCGGAGCCGATCATCTGGCGCCGCCGCGAGCCCCGATCGGCAAACGCGCCCGCGAACAGCTGCATCGCCACCTGGGTGAGCGAGCCGGCGGCGATCAGGACGCCGACCTGGCTCGGCGTTCCGCCCAGGTCGTCGAGCACGGCGAACGGAAGCGCGATCGGCGTCATCGCGCTGCCCGCGGCAGAGATCAGGCGCGCCGCGAAGAGGCGCGCGAAGCCCGGCTCGCGCAGCAAGGCCACCCCCTCGCGCCAGGTCGGAGCGGACACTGCTCGAACTCCGCTCAGTCGCGGCGCGACGGGCGCGTCACGTCAGCGAGACGGGCAGGAATCTAGACCAGCCTCCGCCAGACGAGCGCTCCGAACCCGAGCGCGAGCAGAAGCACGGCCGCGGGTTCTGGCACGGACTCGACCTGCTGCACGAAGCCGGACATGTCCACCGAGCTGTTCGCGCTCAGGCTGAACGCCAGGGTCACGCTCATCAGGTCGTACTGCAGGCTGCCCGTGAAGGTGTTCGAGGCGGTGTAGACCGGCGAAGGGTTGGTCGCCGGTCCGCCGAGGAAGAAGAACGTGCCTCCCGCGTCGACGCCCTTGTTCAGCGGGGACAGCCCGCCGATGCTCGTGTCGACCTCCCGCGCGATCAACACGTTTCCGAACAGCGGGCTGATCTGCGCGCCCGCGCCGGAGAGCGCCGTCAGGCTGTAGTTGATCGACGAGTTGGCGATGATCTGCCCGGTGATCGCGATCGGCAGCGTCATCGTGATCGAGAACGCGTTGCCGAGCGCCCCGGTCGACGCGCCGATGCCGAAGCCGAGGATCGGGTCCGCGTTGCCGTAAACGGAGTTCACGACGGCGTTCGAATCGCCCAGCGCTCCGCCGCTCGGACCGGAGAGCGAGATCGCGCCCGTGGTCGAGTCGATGTCGTAGCTTCCCTGCCCGACCTGGACTCCGTCGATCGAGATTCCGATCGAGCAATTCGCCCCGCCGGAGCCGCAGTCGAGAATCGGGCCGGCCGTCGCCGCAAACGAGATTCCGAGTCCGAAGAGTCCGACGAGGGCGAGAAGAGCGCTTCGCGCGCAAGCCCTGGACGCCATTCGAGATTCCCCTCCCAGCCCTGCCGGCGGCCCGGTCCGGACGCACCGCAGGGCCATGACCAGGGTGCAGAAGACCACACCAACGCCGCGCCGTACAGGGCTTTTTCGCGCGGAGAGGGTCCGCTAGCGCCCCAGGCGCGAGAAGACCGCGTCGGCGCCCTCGGCGGTGCCGCGCTCGTCGACGTTGGCGAGCGCCTGCTCGAGCTGCGTGCAGACCGCGCCGGTGTCTCCGACCCCGGCCGACTTCAGCTGGCGCGGGAGCACGGCGCCGATCACGACGCGGAGCTGCGCGGCGCTCACGCTTCCGGTCTCGAGGCCCGCGTCCATGAGCGAGAGCTGCAGCGTGCCGCGCGCGGCCCAGCGGTCGAGCTTGGTCGAGCGCTCGAGCGCGCTGCAGGCGGCTTCGAAGGCGGGAGACCCGGCCATCGCTACACCGCCGCGAGCGCGCGCGCGCTGTGCTCGCGCTCGAGCCAGCGCACGTATGCGGCGGGCGGCATGAACGTCAGCACCAGGCAGACGGCGCTCAGCAGGCCGCCGAACGAGACCGCGAACACGGGAACCGGGCTCGCGCTCACGTTCGCGCCCGCGAGGAGCGCGGAGATCACGACACCGTTCCATGTCACCGAGATCGCGCCAGAGATTCCCCAGAGCAGGAAGCGGTTCGTGACCACGGCGTCGGCGAGCCCGAGCGCGAGACGCCGCTTCATCATTCGGTAGTGGCGCAGGCCTTCCAGCGCCGTCCACGCCTGGCAGGCGACCAGGGCGAACAGGAACACCGCCGTCGCGGTGCGCGCACTCTCGGCGGCGAGCGCTCCCTCGGGGGCGGAGAGGAACGCGGCGATCACGCCGAGGCCGCTTCCCGCGAAGACCAGCGAGCCGAGCGCGGCCACCGGCACCGACCACGAGGCGCCGGGCCGGAACACTTTGGCGTTGAAGAACGCGAAGGCGCTGCAGCCCAGGACGATCAGAACCTGCGCGACGATCATCGCCACGAGCGTCGCCGAGCGCCCCGAAAGGTAGGGAGCGACCACGCTCAGCGGATAGCCGCTTCCAGACGCCACGGCGTACGTGCAGCCGATCAGGAACTCCGGCATGCCGCGCGAGCGCCAGGAGCGCGCGATCAGCCGCGTTCCGACGACGAGACTCGTCACGGCGTACAGCGCAAGACACACGAGACTGAGTTCGGCCAAGTGCAACGCTCCCAGTGATCTGTTCGCGGAGACGCTATCGGCCGCAACCGGCCACTCATTAACGCCGGTTGACCACCTCCGGCAGTGAATGACCTGCTCGATCGGCTTGCGCTTCACCGGTCCGAACGGCCTTGCGGGCCAGCCGGCCGGAGTCATCGCGACGACCCTCTCGGGGTCGGGAATCACGAGCAGCTCGCGAATCGGGCGTTCGGCCAGGAGATGTAACGCGGTCAGGATCGCGCCGAGCCCGAGCGCGCGCGCGTCGCGGCGTGGATCGGCTTCGAGACGATCTCGTCTTTTACGGAGTCGGATCTCAGATGGCGAATCGCGCGATTCGTCTGCGTCGCCTCGAACAGATCCGTTCCACGCCCGCATGGCCGCTACGAGCCGCGGCGCACCGGAATCAACAGCCCCTGATGGGGTGTACCGATAACCCCTGCACCGACTCCGACGTCCCCGACTCACGCTGACTTCTGCTGGAGTGCCCCCGTGTTCATGCACCCGATCGCGAGGATCTGCCCGCGGATCGCCTTCGCGTTCGCGTTCGCGGTGCTCTCGCTCGCGGCGACGGGCGCGCTCGCGGAGCTGGCCACGGTCACCTTCGACACCGGGTTCTACGACCCGAACATCACGTTCCCGGGCGGGCAGCTTCACGGCCCGTACGACTGGATCGAGGGGGACGTGCGCGTGTCCGGGGTCTGGATCGCGAATGCCGCGACCCCGGGCGGCTTCTTCCAGCTCGGTCACACCCACATTGCCACGTCGGGTCCGGTGCGAATCGGGCAGAGCGGCAACACCATCTTCACGCACGCCTGGAATGCCGACTTTCAAGGCATCCACATCCGGTTCGAGGACAACCGTCCGTTCAAGCTCTCGTCGCTGCGCTACCGCCTCGGGGAGCGCGTCTGGGAGGAGTCGTTTCCGAACGGGCTGCCCTGGTCGTACGCCACGACCGACGGGCAGCTGCTGATCACTCCCGATCTGGTTCCCACGCTCACGCCGTTCTCCGCCTTCGAAGCGCAGTTTGCGAAGTTCCCGATCGACGACGGCTCCGTGGCTCCCAACAATCCGAACGTGCCCGCAGGCACGAGCCCGTATCGGACGCTCACGTTCACGCAGTTCCAGAACGTCACCGGCGTCTACATCGGCAGCACGGTCGCGCGGGTCTATCTCGACAGCTTCGTCCTCGACCCTCCGGTCCCGACGATCTGCAGCAACGGGCTCGACGACGACGCGGACGGCGCGGCCGACTTCCCGGCCGATCCGGGCTGCACGAGCGCGAACGACGCCTCCGAGCGGGAAGCCGGGCTGGTTTGCGACGACGGCGCGGACAACGACGCCGATGCCCTGGCCGACTTCCCGTCCGACGCCGGCTGCACCAGCGCGCTGGACGCGTCGGAACGGGATGCGACGCGGATCTGCGACGACGATCTCGACAACGACGGCGACGGCGTCGCGGACTACCCGTTCGACCTCGGCTGCAGCTCCGGCGTGGACGACTCGGAGCGGGACGCGTCGCGCGCCTGCGACGATGGCGCAGACAACGACGCGGACGGAATCGCGGACTTCCCGCTCGACGCCGGCTGCACGAGCGCGGCCGACGATTCCGAGCGCGAGCCGACACGGATCTGTGACGACGGCCTCGACAACGACGGCGACGGGGCGATCGACTTCCCCTCGGACCCGGGGTGCGCGATCAGCTCGGATGCCTCCGAGCAGGAAGCCACGCTCGTCTGCGACGACGGCGTCGACAACGACGGCGACGGCCAGACCGACTTTCCCGCGGACCCCGGCTGCGCGAGCTCGACCGACGACTCCGAGGAGAACCCATCGGTCGCCTGCAACGACGGCGTGGACGACGACGGAGATTCCCTCGCCGACTTCCCTGACGATCACGGCTGCACGAGCGCGGCCGACGAGTCCGAGCGCGAGAGCGGGCACGTCTGCGACGACGGAGTGGACAACGACGGCGACACGCTCGTCGATTTTCCGCTCGACACGGACTGCGCCGACATCGACGGAGCGTCCGAGGCCGGTGGCGCCCCGCCACAGATCCCCGCGATTCCAGGGGCCTGGAC
The DNA here is from genome assembly GCA_016875225.1 of Deltaproteobacteria bacterium. NCBI lineage: Bacteria > Pseudomonadati > Myxococcota > Myxococcia > Deltaproteobacteria bacterium. The sequence goes on along the minus strand of VGRW01000086.1, from coordinate 5,208 downwards.
CGCCCTGCTCGGCGGCATCCTGCTCTGCGCGCTCGTTCTGGCGCAGGCCCTGCAATTGCGGCGCTAGCTCGGCGCGCGCAGCCTCGCACGCGCTCCGCTCGCCGGCTACGCTGCCCGCCCGTGGCTCGGTCTCCCACCTTCGATCTCGCGAGCGAGCTCGGCAAGCGGAGCTTCACGCCGGGACAGCGCGACGCGCCGGGCCTGCTCGAGCTCGTCGTCGCGGGCGTAGATCCCGCCGCGACTCGAGCGGCCCGAGCTCTCGCGAGCTTGCGCGACGGGGGCCGCGCTGCGATCGCCGAGCGGCTCGAGACCGTCGACGAGGGCGCGAGGGCGCGGCTGGTCGCTGTGCTGGGGCTGCTCGCGCGCGCTGGCGATGCCGAGGCCGCGGCGCTGCTGATCGCCCGAGCGAAGGATTCCGCCGCACGCGTTCGGCGCGCCGCTGCGATCGCGCTCGGCAAGCTCGGCGGCGACGCGGCCTCGGCTGCGTTGATCGCGCGCTGGGACGCGAGCGACGTCACGCCGGACGAGCGGCGAGCGCTCGCGGAGGCGCTCGGCAAGGTCGGCGGCGAAGATGCGGTTGCGCGGTTGAAGTCGCTCGCGCCGGGCGACGACGTCGAGCTGGCGCGCAGACTCGATCGAGCGCTGCGGATGGCGGAGCGATCGGCGAGACGCGATGAAGCGTCGGCGATCGCGACCGACGTCGCGCCACCGGCGCCGCTCGTGGTTCGGCTCTCGTGCCGGCCGGGGCTCGCGCCGTTGCTCGCCGAGGAGCTGGCGTCGATCGGCATGACGCCGCGGTCCGTCGACGCTGCACACGTCGAGATCCGGCTCGCGGATCCGTGGTCTGCGCTCTTCGCATCGCGATTGTGGGCGAGTGCTGCGATCCAGATTCCGCTGCCGCCGCCGAGCGGCGCGGATCCCGACTCGTTCGCGGCGTCGATCACGAGCGCGATCACCGCCGGCGGGACGCACGAGCTTCTCGCCGCGTGGACGCGCGGGCCGATCCGCTGGCGGCTCGGCTTCGCGCGCGGGCACAAGCGCGCGGTCGTGTGGCGGGTCGCGCGCGACGTCGCCGCCGTGGCGCCCGAGCTGGAGAACGATCCGACCGCGACGACCTGGGAGCTGCTCGTCGACGACGAGGCCACGGCGCTGCAGCTGGTCGGCCGGAAGATCGAGGATCCGCGCTTCGCCTGGCGCGTGGCCGACGTTCCCGCGGCTTCGCACCCGACGGTCGCGGCGGCGCTGGCGTGGGTCGCCGAAGTCCGACCCGGGGATCGCGTCTGGGATCCGTTCTGTGGCTCCGGCGCGGAGCTGATCGAGCGTGCGCGCCGGGGGCCGTGTCGATTGCTTCTCGGCAGCGACGTCGACGCGGGCGCGCTCGCGGCGGCGCGCAGAAACCTGGATTCGGCCGGCGTCGCGGCGGATCTCACTCTCGCCGACGCGCGAAGTCATGCGGCCGGGGCGGTGGATCTCGTCATCACGAACCCTCCGCTCGGCAGCCGCGTACGGCTCGATGCGCCCGCATTGCTGGCCGAGGCGCTGCCGAACCTGGCCCGCCAGCTCGCGCCGGGCGGACGCCTGGTCTGGATCACGCCCGCGCCGCGCCGGACGGCGCCGATCGCCGAGTCTCTGAGACTGCGCCTAGTGCGATCGCTTCCCATCGACTGCGGCGGCGTGCGCGGTCAGCTCGAACGCTGGGACTCGCCCACCGCGCCGAAGCCCCCGCGGTAGACTCGAACACCGGGAGGACGACGACCATGGCGATCCAGGAGATCTCCGCCGCTGAAGCGGCGCGTCGGCGCGACGAGTTCCACGCGATCGACGTACGGGCCGACTTCGAGTTCCGCGGCCCGCTCGGCCGCGTCGCGAAGGCGAAGCTCGTACCGCTGCCAGAGCTCGAGTCGCGAGCGGGCGAGCTGCCGCGCGACCGACCGCTGCTCTTGATCTGCCGCTCGGGGGCGCGTTCGGGCAAGGCGTGCGAGCAGCTCGCGGCGCTCGGCGTCACGTCCGTGGTCAACCTCACCGGCGGCATGATCGCGTGGAATCGCGCCAATCTGCCGGTGGAGCACGAGGCGCCGGCGACGCTGGCGGAGCTCCTAGAGCACGTCGCGCGCTGGGTCGCACAGGTCAGCGCGCAGCCGCCGGACGCGGTGCGCGAATCCCTTCGCGGCCAGCTCGAAGCGTTTGGCGCGTCCGCGGGTGGACCGACGCGCGCCTCGCTCGCGCGCCTGCTCGACTCGGTCGAGAGCTCGTTCGCCGAGAAGGGCGCGCCGCCCGACCTCGAGATCGCCCTCGCGTCGTTCCGGCGCTGGCTCGCGGCGCTCTGAGCGGCGGCAGCGATGGCGGCGCTCGGCATCGCGCTAAGCGTTCTGATCGGCGTCGCGCTCGGCTTCTTCGGCGGCGGCGGATCGATCCTCACCGTGCCGCTGCTCGTCTACGTGTTCGCGCTCGATCCGAAGCAGGCGATCGCCAGCTCGCTTCTGATCGTCGCCGCGGCGAGCGTCTCGGGCGCGATCCAGCACTGGCGACTCGGCAACGTCGAGCTGCGCACCGCGCTCACGTTCGGCGCGGCCGGAATGGCGGGCGCCCACCTGGGCGGGCGCGCGAGCGCGTACCTCGACGGGACGCTTCTGCTCGTGCTCTTCGCGGCGATGATGATCATCACGGCTCTCGCGATGTGGCGCGGCCGGCGCGTGCCGAAGGCCGCGGTGCTCGGCCAGCGCTCGCTCGCGCCCCTCCTCGCGCAGGGCTTCGGCGTCGGCCTGTTCACCGGGCTCGTTGGCGCGGGTGGAGGCTTCCTGATCGTTCCCGCGCTCGCGCTCTGGGCGGGGCTACCGCTTCCGGCCGCGGTGGGAACCTCGCTCGTCGTGATCGTCCTGAACACGCTCGCCGGCTTCTCCGGTTACGCGGGCCACGTGCGGCTCGACTACCCGCTCGTCGCGGCCGTCGGCGCGTGCGCGATCGCGGGCTCGTTCGTCGGCACCTACCTCGCGCACCGCGTGAATCCCGCCGCGCTGCGCCGCGCCTTCGCGGGCTTCGTTCTCGCGATGGCGACGCTCATCCTGGTTCGCGAAGTCGACACCTGGATCGCGACCGCCCGCTCCGCGCTCCCCGCGTCGGTTCCGCAGCTCGTCTTCGCGCTCGCAGTGCTCGCGATCGGCATCGCCACCGGCCGCGTCTACCGGACCTCCGCCACCAACCCGGTGGCCGACACCGCGTTCGAGCAAGGCGCGGGGATCTGAACGGGGCGCATCGCCTAGAGCCCTCTCAACCCGCACGCCAGCAGCCTGCCGTACGTCGCATCCATCCGAGGATCGTTCGGTACGAATACCACCGTTCCATCGCGCCCCCGCGTCAGCAGCACTCGGTAGACGTTCCTCCTGACCGTCAGCGGATCCTTGAGCGGCGGCTTGTTCTTGCCCGCGAACTCGATCGACCAGTCATCGCCCGCCCAAAGCAGGTCCGATCCCCAAGCGAGCAGCGCACAGTCGAGCTCGAGTCCCTGCGACGAGAACTCGGTCGCGACTGTCTCGAGCTGGCAGCATGACTGCGAATCGGTGGGCGGTGCGTTGTACCAAGGCCCTACCTTCAGCTTCTTCGTGGTCTGGAACGTGTTGTCCACTCCGAAGTGGGGCAGCCATTTGTCCTTGGAGGACGCCACGAGTCCGAAGCGCGCAAATCGAGCATCGGAGTAGCGTTCGCGCAGATACTCGCGCGCCTTGTCGAGGCTGCGCGTGAGCAGGAAACGATGTCCACCCGCATGCAGTTCATCCGCCAGTACGGAGAGACCTCCGGACGATTGTCCGTCGAGCAATCCCGCCACGAACTGATGCACCTTCGGCGTCAGGTGGAAGCGGATCTCGGTATCCAGACTCAGCGCTGGAGTCCATCGTGACTTTGCCGGACCTATCCGCTCTTTTGTGTGCGAGGTCATACGCTAGCCGAAGGAGGCTTTGATGACCGAGCAGAACGGATCGATCGACCCGAAGTTTTTGGATGAGCTCTTGAAGGATGCGAAGGAACCGGCTCAGTTCGAGTCGATGTTTCAATCGCTGAAGAAGGCGCTGATCGAGCGGGCGCTGGGCGCCGAGCTGTCGGTGCACCTGGGCTACGCCCGCGGGGACGCGAAGCCCGAGGGGCAGAGCAATTACAGAAACGGTGCGAGCGCGAAGACCGTGCTGACCGAGGAGGGTCCCCTCTCGATCGAGGTGCCCCGGGATCGCGAGGGCACCTTCGAGCCGCAGCTCGTGAAGAAGGGCGAGCGGCGGATCGAAGGCTTCGACGAGAAGGTGATCTCGATGTACGCGCGCGGCATGACGGTGCGCGAAATCCAGGGCCACCTGCGCGAGCTGTACGGGATCGAGGTCTCGCCGGACCTGATCTCGAGCGTGACCGACGAAGTGCTTGCGGAAGTGCGCGACTGGCAGAGCCGGCCGCTCGATCCGATCTACCCGGTGATCATCTTCGACGCGTTGCGCGTCCGGATCCGCGACGAGGGAATCGTGAAGAACAAGGCGGTCTATCTCGCCCTGGGGATCGGCCGCGACGGGCAGAAGGACATCCTGGGGCTCTGGATCGAGCAGAGCGAGGGCGCGAAGTTCTGGCTGAAGGTGATGACGGAGCTGCGCAATCGGGGTGTGCAAGACGTGCTCGTGACGCTGGTCGACGGCCTGAAGGGGTTCCCCGAAGCGATCGCGACCGCGTTTCCGCAGGCGCAGGTGCAGACGTGCATCGTGCACCTGATGCGCCACAGCCTGGACTACGTGACGTGGAAGGACCGCAAGCTCGTGGCGGCGGAGATCAAGGCAATCTACCGGGCCGAAACCGCCGAGCTCACGCTCGAGCGACTGGTCGAGTTCGAGCAGGGCCTCTGGGGCAAGAAATACCCTGTGATCTCGGCCTCCTGGCGCCGGCACTGGGAGCGCGTGACGCCGTTCTTCGCTTACCCCGCGGAAGTCCGGCGCGTTCTGTACACGACCAACGCGATCGAGAGCCTGAACATGCGGTTGCGCAAGATCATCAAGAACCGCGGCCATTTCCCGAGCGACGAGGCGGCGACGAAGTTGATGTACTTGGCGCTGCGGAACATCATGGGCACCTGGATCAAGCCCACGCGCGAGTGGAAGGCCGCCCTCGCTCAATTCGCAATCCTGTTTCCCGAAAGACTCGCCGCGGTGGCATGAGTCAGTCTGATGAACCGATCTCCCC